>JALYTI010000008.1 GCA_030854375.1 Acidobacteriota bacterium
ACGACTGCCATCATTGACAACTTCCCCGTTGCGCTCATTCGATTCTGTCTCGCTTTTCGCTGCGGCCAGAGCTTGCCGAGAACCACCAGTGGAGGCGGGCAAAAGTCCCATCTCCTGTTTATAGGCGAGCAGTTTGTCTCGCAGTTGCATATCCATCGCTTCGCGCTCGATATCCTGCATCTGATTATCTACTGATGCAGAACCAAGCTGTAACTTTGCTTCAGCCGCGGCCGCGCGACGATCGATCTTGTCGCGCATCTCGTCGAAGGTGGACGCGTCATCGCCAATTTGAAACGACTCCATTGTCTGGGCGAGTTGTTCCTGCAGTTTGGCTTGCTTTGCCTGATTGATTAGCTGCATAGCTTCAGCAGTACGCCGTTGCATTTGCAGCACGTAATTGTCGCGCGCTTTGAGCGCCTGTTTTGATGCGAGGGTTGCGTGCTCGAGCTGCTGAGAAGTCTTTTGCAAGTCCACCTGAGCCTGCTGCAGTTGGCCTATGTATGCGGTAGCAATGTCGTCACGGTTCAGCTTTACTGACGCTCGGATCTTCGAATCCAGGTCGACGACCTGTGTTTCAAGACGATCCTTGCTTTTTGCCAGCAGCTTTTCAGTCGCCATCACCTGCGCCACAGAGTTATTTAACTCCGGCACACGGTCGCGCATGTCGCGAATGGTTTGCTGAAGTATCAGTTCGGGATCTTCTGTTACCTCGATAATCCCACCAAAAAGTGCGCGCAGCGAGCGCTTCATTCGGCTCAAAAGTCCCATGGTGTCATCAATCCTCCAGCAAGAAATTTGCCTTAGTTTCGCTGTCTCTTAAGTCCGACGCCCTTATTTGTACGATGAATGACTTAGAAGGGTTCAAAATACGGCTATCAGCGTGAAACGAAGTATAACAGCAGTTAGGACTCCCTTCCAGAAACCCCGCCTCGGATCAACGCGAATTGACGCGAATCTGAGAAAGGGAGTCTTAGAATAAATAGCCTTGGAAACAACGGTGCAAATGAATTCAGAAAGGTCGTCGGAGTTGGGTAGTTCTGGGGCTACCCTTCTTCAGACTCGCGTTAATCCGCGGCTGAATTTCAAAGGCTGAACTCTGAACTTCCGGCTTCAACCTGCATCTAAACCCCCGGCGGGTCCCAAACCAGAAAGATACATCAATTGCTTGCTTTCAAACGCTCTTTAAACTGCCCGATATCCCGCCGATATTGCATTCCCTCCCACGCGATTTTTTCTATCGCCCCGTAACAGTTATCCAGCGCCTGCTCAAGGGTCGCAGCGGCCGCTGTTATTCCCAGTACTCGTCCGCCAGCCGTTACCCAACGCCCTTTTTCAACCCTTGTCGTACCGGCATGGAAAACCTGTACATCGCCTCCGGTCGAGACTACATCGAGACCGTTGATTTCCAACCCAGTTTTGTAAGTCCCGGGATACCCGGCGCTTGCCAAAACGACACAAGCGGAAGTTTGGTTGGTCCATTCGACGGCGATGTTCCGCAAATCCCGGTTTACGATGGACTGGAAAATCTGAAAGAGGTCAGACTTTAGCCTTACCAGGATGGCCTGCGTTTCCGGATCGCCCAAACGAACATTGTACTCAAGCACTTTGGGACCATTGGCCGTGAGCATTAAACCGATAAAGAGAATTCCCCGAAAAGGAAAACCTTCGTCATAGGCACCGATTAGAGTTGGCTCGACAACCTCGCGCACGATCCGATCGAGCGTTTCTCTATCGAGAATTGTTGAGTCGGTAATAGCTCCCATTCCGCCAGTGTTTGGGCCGGTATCGTTCTCACCAATCCGTTTGTGATCTCGCGCGGGTGGCATCAGCGCGTAGTCGCGGCCATCGGCAAACAACAAGACAGACACTTCTCTTCCCTGGAGTGCTTCTTCGATCAAGAGTTGCTTCGAAGCCTCCGTCGCGACAACCGTTCCGCTGGTGAGCTCGCCGACCGCTCGTTCAGCATCAGCACGCGAGGTCGCTACCACTACACCTTTCCCGGCTGCAAGCCCGTTGGCCTTGACCACAACGGCAGAACTGGGCGAACCAAACTTTCCACTCCGTAAAGACGCGATGGCTTCTGCGGGTGAATTAGTTGTTTCATAGTCTGCCGTAGGTATTTTGTTCCGGCGCATGAAATCTTTAGCGAAGGACTTGCTCGATTCCAAACGTGAAGCAGCACCGCTGGGTCCGACAATCTTTAACCCCCCACGTTCAAATTCGTCGACGACGCCAGCGGCCAGTGGGCCCTCAGGGCCAACCACAGTCAGATCGATTGCTCTGGAGCGCGCAAAGTCCATTAACGCCAAGTGATCGCCGCTGGAAATGGGAATGCATTCCGCGAGTTGGGAGATTCCTCCGTTCCCTGGTGCACAATAAAGTTCAAGTGGTGTTGCCGTACGTTTCAGGGCCCAAACTATCGAGTGCTCGCGCCCGCCTGAGCCTATTACTAAGACTTTCATGAGTTCGTTCGTTTCCTTGCGCAGATCATTTGATCCGAATGCTCAGAATAATGCCGTTTTCGCCTTGACACAATTTCGTCATAGTTATACTTTTCCCCATCCGCTCCGCCTGTTCGAGCGCACGCCAACCCCGAATACTCGCCAGGAAGTTCAGCGGCCCCTCGTTTTTACAAAGGGCAGAACCACTGCTGGGTGGCTCCGCCTGTAGTCTTGATCAAGTCCGTCGACCGATCTCTGGGAGAACGATCATGTCAGAAAGGGAAGAAAGCCAGGGGTTTGAAACAAACGCTGACCCCGAACACCCCGATCGCAGTATCAGGTGCGTGGATTGTACCGAGAATTTTATCTGGACGTCGGGCGAGCAAGCGTTTTTTCATGACAAGGGTCTGAAAAACGAACCAAAGCGTTGCAAGCCTTGCAAGCAAGCGAAGAATGAAAGACTTGCTGCCATCACTGCGGCGCAAACATCTGGAGTCCGCCAGCGTATTGAGGTTTCCGTACAATGCGCGCAATGTGGACAACAGACGACGGTCCCATTTTATCCTTCGCAAGGGCGACCAGTTTACTGTCGCTCATGTTTTCTTGCCGGTCGTGCAACTGGATCCAATAATTCTACGAACGCGTAGAGTGGCGACAGGTAAAAACAGAGTCTCACATTCAAATCAACTAAGCCTCAGGTTCCGTTTCTAATCCCCTCTCTTCTGTCTGCATGTGGACGTGTTAGCTTCACGGCCTCCACAAAACCCGCAACCGAACCAGATACTTGACGCTTCCGCACGCCGGCGCACAAGTGCGCTTTCTAAACGGAGCCTCCGCCGCGCCGGCGCACAAGTGCGCTTTCTAAACGGACTATTGCGGCTTTACCGCCGTGCAGTGCGCTAAGGCTCCGCTTTACCGCAAGATGCTTACTTTTGAAGACGCTGCGCCTGGACTCACTGTCGGAGGCGCAGCCTCCTGACTTTTAATTCCTGACGACGGTAAAGCGGAGCCTTAACGCACTGCACGGCGGCGAAGCCGCGACGGGAGGCAGAATTACCGCGGAAGGTTCTTACCCATTTCATTTACTTTTCCAGATGGTAGGGCACGCTTGTCACGATGACGCCCTTCTTAAAGAGCAGCGCGCCTTTCAAAAGAAGGGAGCTCTGATTGTGCAATAGCTGGTGCCACCATTTTGCCGGAACGAACTCAGGCAAAAGCACTGTTATCATTTGCTTATCGCTCTGTTTTGAAAGCCGCTCCACATGTCGCAGCAACGGGCGAGTGAGCGAGCGGTAGGGCGATTGCAGGATTACAAGCTCAACACCTTTACCCCAGCGAGGCCACTTCTCTCTTAGCTTTTGCGTCGCCTCCTCATTAAAATCCACGTAAACAGCAGTTACATGCCCCGGCGCTATCGACTTCGCATAATCAAGCGCGAAGATGACGCCGCGATGTATTCCCGAGATGGGCACCAAAACCTGATGCTTTGTGATAGAGGTTCCTGGTACGACGCCCTCGGTGGATAACTGCCTGGCGATGTCCAGATAATGCTCCCTTATAGAGCGAAACATCCAAACTATCAGCGGTATTAAAAGAACTACTGCCCAGGCTCCATGGGTAAACTTTGTTACCGTGATGACGACAAGCACAACAAGACTAACCGCGGCCCCTACCGAGTTAATAACCATGGAAAGGAGCCAGTTACCACCTGTGTCGCGCTCGATGGCCTGCAGTCGTTCGGCTTCATGGCTAGCAGCGCCTGTGTCGGCTGTCTCGGTGCGATGTATCTCTTCTTCTTCTTTGATGCGTCGCTTGGCCTCTTCTGCCTGCCGCAAGCGTTTCCAATGGACCACCATTCCTGCCTGGGAGAGTGTGAATGAGATAAAAACGCCCAACGCATAGAGCGGCAGCATAGCCTGCTCATTCCCTTTGAAGATCACGATCAGAATTGAGGCGAACAAAGCGAGGATCAAAACCCCATTAGAGAAAACCAGGCGATCGCCGCGACTGGCGAGCTGCCGCGGAAGAAACCTATCCGCGGCCAGCAAACTGGCGAGGCGAGGAAAGTCCGCGAAGGACGTGTTGGCCGCCAGGACCAGGATTGCAGCTGTGGCCGCTTGCAAAACATAGTAAGGAATTCCTCCGCCGAAGATATGACGTGCCATCGCGGAGACTAGAGTCTCTTCTGGTCCAATAGGGTGTGCGTTGAGCTTGTAAGCGAGAAATCCTGATCCGAGGATTAGTATGGCCATTATCACAGCCATGAAAGTTAAGGTACGTGCGGCGTTTTTCGATTCCGGTTGTTTGAAAGCTGGAATGCCATTCGAAATGGCTTCTACGCCTGTGAGGGCGGTACAGCCCGCGGCAAATGCTCGCATTAGGAGCCAAAGCAGAGCTCCGCCAGTCAAGGCATGACGCGCCACCGCCCCCACTGACGGGTCGAAATAGACTTCCGCCGGAGTCGCCATCACCTCGTGCGTAGTCCAGTAGCGAATAAACCCCACGACGATCAATGCCAGCATCGAAAAGATAAACAGATAAGTAGGTCCGGCAAAGAACGCCCCTGATTCCCTGACTCCGCGCAGATTTATCACCGCGATGAAGGCAACGAAGAAAAGGCACATCAACACTCGATGTTCATGGACAAAAGCGAACCGCGTGCCCTGGGCGGCGGAAGTGATCGCGGCGACACCCGCCGAAACCGAAACCGCGACGGTGAGAATGTAGTCCACCAACAGTGATGCGGCGGCAACCAGGCCCGTCTGTGTACCAAGATTATCCTTAGCAACTATGTAGGCGCCGCCCCCCGAAGGATAAGCGTGAATCGTTTGGCGATAAGAGAGAACAAGAATTCCGAGAAGGGCAGTTATGCCAATTGCTATGAATGGGAGATAAGCTATTGCGGCCGTACCGGCTGCCAGCAGAACTAACAGGATAGCTTCAGTCGAGTAGGCGACGGACGAAAGCGCGTCAGAGGAAAAAACTGCGAGCGCCGTTTTATTATTTAGACGTTCATGTATCGCCTGCTCCGTTCTCATCGGGCTACCAACGAAAAAACGTTTCAGCGATTTGTACATTCAGTCCTCTCCTGTGGGACAGGCTTTCTTGCCTGTCCGCTCCTAGCAACAGCCCAGACAGACAGGAATGCCTGTCCTGCTTTTCAAACACGCAAAAACGAAAAGACGCGGAGCAATGAGCTCCGCGTCTCTAGAATGGATTGCGGCACTGCCCTTCCTTTGGGCCTACGAGGTTAGCTGTCGGGCTCGAACTGGAAGTGTTCTACACAAAGCATCTCTTCGAAATGCCCGGTGATTCGCCCCGTGCTCCGCATCGGCGAAGCGTTGGTTCCCCCGTGTCACTCGCATTAAGTTGCGCGTGACTTCGGCAGACAAGATTTTCAACGTGTCGATGTTACTCTCGCGACTCGGCCTTATCAAGAGACGGTGTTTGCTTACACAAACGTCAACCGCCAACATGAACAATTGGCCTGCGTTCAGGATCCTTCTCGGCTTGCCGCAGCACCTCATGCGTGACTGGAGCCGTATCCCCTTCGCCGAACGCTATGTACTTCAATAGATAAGAAAGCGGATTGCCTTCGCTCCAACCAAAATAGACGTGGGGCAGTTTCCCTGTCTCGTCACGGAGAAAGAGCAGGAAAGCAGCAATAGCATTTGGAACGGCGGGTGATACCGCCCGCAGCACGCGATACCCGTCAACTCTTTCCCCGCATATCTGCAATACACCGGAGAATTCTGAAGCATCCCCAGGTGTCACTTCGAAAAAAAGAATGGGCTCTCCTGGGGGGATATGATTGTCCATTCGTTTTTCTGTTTCTTTGATTTCATATTCGGAGGCATCTCCCGTATCAAGCCGATTAGCAATAATGCGGACCGTCCCTGCTGCGGCTTTGCGCACAAATTCCCGGGCCAGATCATCAAGCTCAACACGCTCCACTCGCAGTTCCGTTGAGCGCCAAACGCGGGAGACAAGGGAGGCGGCAACGATAGCCAGAATAAAAAACGAAGCGATCTTTATCCCTTCCGGACGCTCGTGAATGTTTTGCACAGTCGTGTAAGTGAAAACGATCGCGATGGCCAGGAAAGGAATCCAGGTTTGCCCCCGCTTTCGCATCGCCAGCGTCACAGCAATCGCTGCTGAAGTCATCAATACCAGGACACCCGTGGCGTATGCACCGCCCTGAGCGTCAACGTCGGCATGGAATATCAAGGTTACCGCGAAGGCAATCAGGGTGAATACAAGCGCCAGCGGGCGGGTGGCTTTGGCCCATTGAGGGGCCATCCCATAACGGGGCAGGTAACGCGGGACGATGTTGAGCAAACCCGCCATCGCCGAGGCGCCCGCAAACCAAAGAATTGCGATCGTGCTGAGATCGTATGCCGTGCCAAATATGTCGCCGAAGAAATAGTGGGCCAGGTATGCAAGCGCGCGTCCGTTTGCCTCGCCGCCCTCTTGAAACTTCTCTGCTGGGATCAGCGTCGCGGTAACCATGCTACTCGTAATAAGGAACACACTCATTATCAAAGCAGCAGTGCGTAATAGCTTGCGAGTATTTCGAATCCGGCCCTCAATTAATCTTTTGGTTGCCGGTTCAGCAGGTCGGCCCGTCCGAGTGGAATGGATACTTTCCCACTCGTTCACGCTTAAATCTTTATCTCCACGAACCAATGGCATCACAGCGACGCCGGTTTCGAAGCCTGAAAGGCCGAGTGCAAGTTTGGGAAAGAGGATTAGCGAAACGCCCACGATGAGCCACATGTTGCCGTGCACTCTTGGGTGGTGAAACAGAGCGTCTCTCCATTCCGGAAAGTAGTGAGGATGTGTAAGCAACTCATATAAACCAAACCCTACGACAATCACGTTGAACAGGAGGTACACTGCCACCAGAACTACAGCGATACCAATAGCTTCCTTAAACCCACGCAGAAAAATTGCACCTAACAACGCCACCAGGACCAGCGTGATCCCAACCTGATGCTTTAGCAGCTCGGGTGTAAATGGATTTTCGATGATGTGGGCGGTTGCGTCCGCGGCCGAGAGCGTAATAGTGATTATGAAATCTGTGGCCACGAAGCCGAGCAGGACAAGAACGAAGAGTTTGCCTTTCCAGCGAGACAGCAGGTGCTCGAGCATAGAGATGGAACCTTCACCGTGCGGGCTCTCTGCGGCCACTCGATTATATATTGGCAATGCGCCTAGAAGCGTGAGGAGAACAAGAATAAGCGTTGCGACTGGAGAGAGCGCTCCCGCTGCCAGAAACGCTATGCCGGGTTGGTAGCCGAGTGTCGAAAAATAGTCGACCCCGGTCAAACACATCACCTTCCACCAGGGATGTTGTTTGTGTGGGGTGGAGTCGGAAGCCCCGGGTGCCTCGCGTGACCCGGCTTCCTTTAGCCCCCTGAAAAACCAGAGCTTGAACCTTCGCCTTGATCTCTCGGAAAGAACCATCTTGTTGGCCAGACAGACTGGCGGTAACTAACGCGTGGCCTTCTCCTGTGTGATTTTGTCGTGGAATTCTACGCTCATTCACGGTTACGTCAATAGGAGTTCTGGTTCAGAGTCGCAAACTCTTTCGGTGCAATCTATTCCAAAAAAAAGCGGGCGGGGGCCTCCCACAGCCCCCACCCTAAGGCCACGTGTCCTCACCCCACGCGACCGCTTCGTTCACCGGGGAGGTGAACGCAGCCGGATTATGCAATAGTCCGATTAAACTTTCAACCGCGTGCTTATATCAGAAATGCGTTATGTTTAGAGTCGAAAAAGGTAGGTAATAATCGTTTAGAAACGCGGACGAAACGAAGGCTTCATTACACTCTACACAGTTAATTCAGGATTTGTTTTTACCGAAAGTCGACTTAATACCACTGCCTATCGCCGCGGAATCATCCACGCGAGGGGATTCCGCCGAGGCCGTTTCAGCGTGAGCTAAGTCGGCCTTTGCCACGACTACCAAAAGCACCGTTACTCCGATAGTGGCAAGAATGTAAAGCAGCGCCGTCATCTCTCGATAGATCATCACAATCGTGGCGAGCGCAAGTACAGCCGTCCAAAGTACGGTAAACATTTTTCTCCGTCGTCGATCGCCAGCCTGGTTTCTTGTTCGCTTCATCGCGCTATAACTCCACGGATAATCGAGAGGTTCTCGAGCGAGCAGTTAGTCGTATGCTTTCCCGCGCAAACTTAGTAGATAACCCTCGTGGGCAACGCCGAGCCCACGGAATTAAACATAGTCGAAAGGCTGCCGGTGGCGGCGCCAATGAGTGTTTGTCCTATCCGGCTTGGTGAAAAAATTCCGGCTTCAGGAACTTCTACTATGTCGAACGGTTCGAGAAAAAAGTCGGGCTTTTGGTTCTTTTTAATGGCAGTGTAGTCCACGCGAATCAATTGCTGGTCCTGGGCGCCAGGCTTTTGGCGATAGATTCTCACGTCACTAAGCTTTGCTTCCTTCCTTGCGCCTCCGACCATGGCCAAAGCACGACTTAGGGTGAGCTGGTCACGAAGGAATATTCCCTGAGGAGAAATCACGCTGCCCGTGATGTAAACAGGTTCCGCTTCCGTCACGAGAATGTAGTCGCCGGGGCGGATTATCGGATTCGCCTGTGGTTTGCCGGCGCGCAACTCTGAAAGCTTTACAAGTTGCAAAGGCACCTTGGTCCCGTCAATCGGTGCGGCATCCGCTTCTTCGCCTGGTTGCGGACACATCACTGGCTCAGTATGTAGAATCTGAATTGTCCCGGACGCACGCTCGGTAAATCCTCCCGAAGCGGCCATCAACTCATTGAGTCTCACCTTGCGTTGCATTTGAACTCGCGTTGGCTGCCTCACAGCACCAAAGACAGTGGCGGGTTGCCGGCTTTTTCTTTCACTAACACGAACACTCACCTGGGGATTCTTGAGATACTTTCCATAGGCCTTGGCAATGTCTTTTTGAAGGTCTTTGTCGGTGCGGCACTTCGCGGGAATTGGAGATTCAAGGAAGGGCAAAGAGCTGATGTTGCCGTCGCTATCCACTTCGACTATCGCGTTCAGGTCAGGTTGTCCGAAAACTCTAACGTCCACCAGGTCGCCCGGACCAAGCAAATAGTTTCTGATTCCCTGAGTGTCGACTGTAGATAGTTCGGATCTCTGGGAAGAGTCCTGGCCGCCAGCGGGCGAACTGCTTTGCTGCTCTTGCGCGTGCATCAAATTCAGACCAGCCGCAAAAGCAAACATTGCAACGATCGAGAAAATTCTTTTCATATAAACCTCAGAAATCGCAACTTAACTTAATTCGCTGTGAAAGATGTAACGACGCAGGGGATCGATGCCTCCATCTTCAGAAAACCTCAGGAGTCTTTCGGAGGGGAAAATACGCCAACCGGGTCTTGATTTCTACCGGAACCTTTTTGCGTCCGGTTTTTGCGGCTAGACCTTCCCACCGTACCCGGAACCGCGAACCCTGTGAAGAGTAAGTTGCAATGATTGCATAAAAGCTGATGGATGCCAAACATGCGCAAGAGGAAGGGCGTAGGCTTGTAGCCTTTTCTGATCCGAGAACTGCGACACTTGGGACATTTCTGAGAGATCATCTTTCCCTTCCCTCATGATCGGCGCTTCCTTCGTAGTTCGCCGCTTCGGCTTTGGCAGTTCTGCGGGCCTGGATAAGAGACTGTAGCAACTCGATCTCTCGCTCAATTCGCGCCGCGCCCGAAACCCTGACTTCTTCCTTTACCGTCTCGCGATTGAGATAAAAAAGCGCGTCTTTGTAGCGCTCGATCGCCCGGCGATGATGCCCTTTGAACGCCGATCGCTCCGCCAACTCCACCCAGTGCGCGACTTTGACCGAGGCAATAAAATCGCGAATCGCCCCGCTCGATTCGTTTAACTCCGCTTCGTCCGGGTAAAACTTCAGAGCTGATTCCAGGCAATGCAGCGCTCGATTGGCGGATTCAATCTTATCGGATGCGCGCGCGCGTTGCTGAGCTTCGTAGGTCAGGAACCGCGACGAATCTCTGGCCCAGGTCAACAGATGATGCTTCTGGAGAGCTCGGACGCGCTCCTGCCCCGCTTTGATTGCAATTCTCTTCTCTGCCGGCAGACGGTTTGATCGCAACGCTTCGTCCGCTGTCGAAAGATAATCCTGACAAAGATGAAAGACTTCAAAATGAGATTCAGGACTGGATGCGGATTCAGCTTCGGCCGACCGTTTCTGAATAGCTCGCCAGACTGCGGAAAGCAACGACGTCGAATGAGACCGTCCGGAGGAGTCCTTCTTGCCACCACTTGTTTTCGTTGATGGCCCTCCTCCCTGATCCAAAAGATACCGAGTCCACGCTCGCCGCATGACAACTTCGCGAGCGGACAAAGCTACGAGCAACACCACACTTGCTGCAAGACCAGCTGGAATCCACGGCGCCTCGTCGCCTCCGCTGACGAGCATCCACCACAGCGCGAAGAACAAGGCAGCCGCGGTCCCAAATGCTGCCAGCAGATAACCGGCGCGCGAAGGCACTCGTGTGCGAGACGGCCGCGTGCGCAATTCACCGGAGCTGCTCACGTTTGAGCGTGCTGCTCTGGGAAAAAAATCATCCACGGAGTTATTGCCCAATCGCGTTCCTCTCGGAAGGTAACAAGCGGGTGCTCCAATGCGGCGGCGTCCTGGCCGGCAAAGGAACCGATAGACGTTAGCTGCAAACCATAAGACCCATAATAGTCAGCTTTTTACTATTCCACTGTCAATATATGATGACCAGGTTATCCGAGTCACAAGTTGCAAAGGAACACTTGAATGGACAAAGAATTTGCCCAGAAGGTTTTGCTAATAACCGGGGCGACCTCGGGCATCGGCAAAGCAACGGCTTTGCGATTCGCCCGGGCCGGCGCGAGTATAGCTGCAGTTGGCAGGAATCAAACGTCGCTCGACGAATTAGCAGATCAAATTAATTCCATAGGTGTGCAATTCCTTGCCCTGCCAGCTGATCTGTCGCTCGAAAAAGAAGCCGGAATGGCCGTCTCGAAAACCGTAGAACAATTCGGTGGAATCGACGTGCTCGTCAATGCCGCAGGCCATATCTCTTCCGGAACAATTGAAAACACATCGCTAAAAGCGTGGGACTCTATGCTCAACATTAATCTTCGGGCCGTGTTTGTTCTTATGCAGAAGGCCCTCCCCACGATTATTAATAGGCGCGGGAATATAGTTAACGTCTCGAGTGTGACAGGACTGCGCGCGTTTCCAGGCGTGCTGGCGTATTGTGTTTCGAAGGCCGGTCTTGATCAATTGACTCGTTGTGCGGCGCTCGAGCTCGCAGCAAAGGGCGTTCGCGTCAACGCTGTCAATCCCGGCGTGGTCGTTACCGAAATCCACAAGCGCGGCGGTATGACGGAAGAACAGTATGAAGCCTTCCTCGAACACTCGAAAGAAACTCACCCACTCGGGAGAGTCGGTCAGGCAACAGAGATTGCTGAGCTGATTCTCTTCCTGGCGTCTCAGCGCGCTTCATGGATAACCGGGGCAACCTATTCAATTGATGGCGGACGCGCGCAGACTTGCGCTCGTTAAGACTTGGACCATTAACCAGCGGATTATCCAGCCTCCAAAAGCTCGATCTTGAATGGCTGTCTAGCTATACTCTGCCGCGATACAATGTTTCCAATCCTCTTGTCTGGGCCTGCTCGATTGCTCAGGAAGGTCAGGTCGTCATGATCAATGATCCACGAATAGCGAATGCCGGAAATGTCGCGCCTCCAATTGTAATCAAGCCCTCTGGTAATAAGGCGGCAATTAAGATTGTGCTGGGTATAGTCGCCGCTCTGGTCGCTCTTCTGCTCGGACTCATCGTGCTGCTGCTAATCGGGTTCGAAACTGGTCCGGTTGCCCTCTTGATAGGGTTGGTATCCGCGACGATCCCCGTTCCTATATACCTTGTGCTTGTTCTCTGGATTGACCGGTACGAGTCTGAGCCGTTCTGGATGCTGGCCACCGCCTTCTTTTGGGGAGGCCTGGTCGCCGTCTTCTTCGCCTATTTGATCAATACCATGAGTGGGATCGCAGTAACGTTACTGACTAACGACATGAGAGCCGGGCAAACTTTCGGCGCCGTTATCTCTGCTCCGATAGTAGAAGAGAGCGCCAAGGCTTTGATTCTCTTCATCTTTTTCTTCTGGAAGAAGGACGAGTTTGACGGCGTGATTGACGGGATTGTGTATGCCGCGATGGCGGGCCTTGGTTTCGCCATGACGGAAAACATTCAGTACTACGGTCGTGCTGTAAGCCAGGCGGGCGGCGGCGGGTTGACCTTTGTTTTTATTCTTCGGGGAGCAATAGCTCCTTTTTCCCACCCTATGTTCACCAGCCTCACAGGAATTGGTCTGGGTCTGGCGCGTCAATCCCGCAGCACAATTGTGAAGTTTATTGCACCGGTTCTCGGTCTCATGGCCGCAGTAGCAATGCATAGTATCTGGAATGGCTCGGCTGTCATTTTCGGAACCGGCGGATTCATACTGATGTATGTGCTCATAATGATTCCTGCTTTCTTCATCATGTTTGTGGTAATTGCTCTCGCGCTTCGGAGAGAGGGCCAGATTGTTCGCGAGTTTCTTATGTCCGACTTTCGCGGCGGGCTACTGACTCAGCAGGAATATGATCAGCTCGGTACTATCCGGGGCCGCGTGGGCGCCTCGTTTAATGCACTCTCTCAAGGAGGATTTCGCAACTGGCAGGCTCGTAGACAGCTGAACCAGCTGGCCAGCGAACTCGCTTTTCATCGTAGTCGCGTAGCGCGCGGCATTACCAAAGCAAACGCACTCGAGCGCGAAGCAGCTTATCGCCAGGCCCTGGAGGATCTGCTAAGACGGCTGCGGCAACTGCCACCCGCAAAGTAACAAAGTTCGTCGAATTGCAAACTATTGGCTTATACTACGCGCATCGCGACAGCCATTCTTCCTCGAGCTAATCCGTGAGAATTCAACTCTTACCCAGCACCTTTGACAGTCAAGGCCACGCAACCTTAGAACAACGCCTGACATGTTTTCTCATCGACGAGCGTGTCGCGGTCGATGCCGGCAGTATTGCGCTTGCTTTGAATGCTGAACAGCGCGAGCAAGTGCGCGATATCGTGGTGACGCATCTTCACATGGACCACATCGCCAGTCTGCCGATCTTCATCGACGATCTGTTTCCCACTCTAAAAAGCCCGGTGCGAGTCCATGCCACGGCGGAAGTAATTGAATTGCTCGAGCGGGACATCTTTAATTGGAATGTTTACCCTCGCTTCTCCGAGCTGAAAAATGACTATGGACCGGTTATGAAGTATGTACCGATCCCCACCGGACAGGCGTTCAAGGTTGCTCATCTCACCATCACGGCGGTAGCTGTTAACCACATTGTGCCCACCGTGGGAT
>JALYTI010000203.1 GCA_030854375.1 Acidobacteriota bacterium
ATTCGTTCGCGAAAAATTGACTGACATGAGGGCCCAGAGTGGATCCGAAGATTCTTTGCGCAACTGACTCATCAACTCCCTCTCTAAGTACATAGCCGAGCGCTGCACTCGCGGACAGAGCCAAAACTATTGCGAAGTAAACGGCCGATATAAGCCAACGCTGGCCGGCCTTGCGCAGGTAAGAGAGGATCACAGCGACCAGCAGAAAGGATTCGAACCCTTCGCGAAAGATGATGATAAAAGAATTAAGCATTGAAGCGCATGTCCAAATAGGAAGCTGGAACGGTCTGAAGGAGAACGGCGGGCACTCCGTCTCAGCTCGACCGGAGAGTATAGCCTAATTGAAAACAGTTTTCAATTTCAACTTGCTAGCTGCACAAGAGTCTCGTAAAAATCGGCGCATCACCCCCGCCTACTGACTGGTTACTGGAATGATTGCCAGATCCGCGCGCATGGCACCGAGTTGTGTCACGGCAGTGAGTCGAAGAGGTAAGCGCCGCTTATCGTCGCTAATCCAGGCTCTCAATTGAAACTTATCGCTCACCGGATCGTCAGTGGTAAGCGAGACCTGAATTGCGGGAATCGACTGTGTACCCAGCTGCACCATCTCTCGCGTCAAGGCGCCGATGAAAAGCGTTTTGGGTTTATTGTTTACGAGGATTGATATAGCACTGCGCCTGGGAGGCCGGACATTCAGCGCGCGCAGGGCATAAAAGAATGAAAGATAATCGTGCGTGCCAACGGGTATTTCGATCCTGGTCCCCTGGTCGGTAGTCGCGGCGCCGTAATCCTGATTTATTACAAGCTTACTGCTTACGCGCCGGCGACCTTCTGTGAAACTGAATTCAGTGCGGAAGGGAAGAAGCGTTTTCGGATCAACATAGGAAGTCATACTATCGCTGGCAACAAACAGCTTCTGCAATGCGTTGGTTGTTTGGGCGCTAACAGTAAACAGCAAACCATCGTGATCGGAATATTTCGAGCGCGCGCGCACTTGAAACGAAGCCATTCCAATAGGTGCGGCAAAGCCTGGCAGAAAAACCTGGTAGTTCAACTGTTCGCCAACCTTAAAGGGCAGATCTTCCAAAGAGGCGTCGTCGACGGTCGGTGGTTGTTCCCGGGACGGTGGTTGTGTCCGGGACGGTGGTTTTGCCGGGATTGCTAAAGGCGAATGATCTGTTGGCGGCATCTCGGCAACGGGCGTGGGTACCGGCGTCGGTGTAACAACGGGTCTGCCAATGAATTCAGAGCCCGCTAGTTCGGCTCGTATCTCGCCGGCGGAAACCTTGGCGGTAATCAGAACCGGGACATGCCGTTCGTCATCCGTGAAGAATATCTTCATGCCATAACCATTCGCCTGCGAGTTGTTTCTTACATGCACCTGGGAAACAATCGTATTAAACGATCCGACATTCGTCTTGATTACTCGCCGTCCCGTAACTTTAACTTCAACCTCGTAGTTTACGTTGTCACCGCGCACGGTAAGATTGTAGGTCGAGCCTTCGCTCAGCGGCAGAGCCCGCAAGCGATAGGCTGCCGACAAGAAATCGTAGGTGCCCGGAAACTCCGTCGTCTTTACCGAGAGCGCGGTAGTTCCCGCCGGTTGGTTGTAATCGGCCGACGTGTCTGTAGTACGAGACGCTGCGCGGATGACTTGTTGCCCGCGAAATGGCAAACCGTTTGCTGCGTCAATGTAAGTCACGTAGTCGTTGTTTATGGCATACAACGCTGCGTTGACCACGCCGATAGTTTCGACATGGCCTTTCAGCTGGATGCTGTCACGACCGAAAAAGTTCCCACGGGCAGCTACGAGCAACTCAACGTGGGCGGCGCTGATGAAGTTTGAAAAGGAAATGTTAAAAGTCAGACGTTCGCCCAGGCGGTAAGGGGCGGGCAGCGAAGTGTGAGAGACTGGGTCGGTTAGCGATTGAGCGGAAGAGGGTAAAGCAAGGGCTCCGAGGACCAATAAAAGACAAGCAGCTGCGAGTTTCAACCTTTGGGTCACCTTTGAATCATAATTCAGAATGAGATCACAGCAAATCGTGCAGCTGTCTGCTGAATTGTACACGCATCCAGACGTTTTCCGTTCCTTCAAATCAATGAGCGCGATTTGCGGAACGAATTTCCATCTCATCGAGGATTTGCTGAGCAGCTCGCACGGGATCGTTAGCCTCAAGAATCGGACGGCCTACCACAAGGTAGTCGGCGCCGGCGATGATCGCCTCTCGAGGCGTCTGCACGCGACTTTGATCGCCTGAGGCCGAGCCCGTTGGGCGTATTCCCGGAGTCACGACGATGAAGCCGGGCTTCTTAATGGTGGACCGGACGATAGTGATTTCATGCGGGGAAGCGACAACTCCATCCATTCCACTCGCTTCGGCAAGCAAAGAAAGTCGCCGAACCAAATCCTTGGGATTAGTATTCCACCCAGCTTCGGCAAGCGAGATCTCGTTTGCGCTGGTTAGCACTGTTACGGCTATAACTAAGGGCCGTGCACAGCCTGCGGCGTCCGCAAATTCAGCGACTGACTGGGCCGCGCGTCGCATCATTTCACTGCCACCGGCTGCGTGCACATTTAATATTGAAACGCCGAGGCGCGCACCCTCTACGGCTGCGGCGGCCACTGTATTTGGAATGTCGTGATATTTCAGATCCAGAAAAACCCGGGCACCCGAGTTTACTATTTCAGAAACCAGACCTGGACCGGCGGCTGTGAAGAGCCGAGAACCGACTTTGAACATGCCTACGCTTCCGCGCAGCATATTCACCAGCCGTAATGCTTCGTCCGCAGTATCTACATCAAGCGCGACTATTAACTTATTTTTGATCATGCAATCTGTTTATTCTTCATAGTCATTAGCCGGGCTCACTGGTCACTGCTTTAAGGCCACGCCCCTTGATGTGGAACAGCCCTTGATGTGGAACAGTAAGCCGCGCGCAGTCGTCACTGCTTTAGGGCTAAGCCCTTTGATGTGCGGAATGGCTTTGCCTTTCCGCTGGCACAAACAAATGAACTGAGGCTACGCCTCAGAACCTTATGGGGGGCGTAGCCCCGGGAGTCAAGGGGGCGAGTCACGGAAGGTCGCAGACTGTCGCAGACCTTCCGCACATCAGGCGGCATAGCCGATTCCCCACACATCGGGCAACGTAGCCGCCGCTCCATTATTCACGCGAGAAAATTCAACCGGCCAGATCGTTCGCGCGCGAGCCCACTGCCTCGTCAAGTGAGACGAAGCCTTCGCTTGATATGATTCGGCGCAGGCCGTCATTTATTTTCCTGGCGATTGATGGTCCTTCGTAAATGAAACCAGTATAAACCTGAATCAAGCTCGCTCCGGCGCTAATCACTTCCCACGCATCTTCCGCAGAAAAGATTCCGCCAACGCCAATCAATGGCATCGAACCCTCCGTCAGATTATAAAGTCTCCCGATCATTTGCGTAGTCTTGCGTTTAAGCGGAGCGCCGCTGAGGCCTCCTGCGCCGATAGCGCGCACCTTGTCTGCCTGTGTTTGAAGTCCGGTACGTCCGGTAGTTGTGTTCGTTGCAATTAATCCGGCGACGTTGTTGGCCTGCGTAACGTTCACAATCGCTTGAAGTTCGTTCAGGTCGAGGTCGGGAGAAAGCTTCACTAAAATAGGCAGAACCCCGCGGCTTTCACTTTGCTCCGCTAGTTGTTTATTGCGTTTCTGCAGCGCACGCAACAATTCGTCGAGTTGCTCCGCCTTTTGAAGTTCGCGCAAACCAGGAGTGTTTGGCGAGCTGACGTTAATGGCGATGTAGTCTGCAACCGGATACACGATCTCAAAACTTTTCAGGTAGTCGTCAGTGGCGTGGTCCAATTGAGTATCTTTACTCTTTCCGATGCTGACTCCCACAACGTAATCGGGTCTGTTGTTCTTAACACGTTCGGCAAATACGCGCGCCCCTTCGTTGTTGAAACCGGCGCGATTAATCAGACCTTTGTCTAGTGGAAGTCTGAAAAGGCGAGGCCGTTCGTTACCGGGTTGGGGACGATACGTAACTGTGCCTGCCTCAATGAAACCGAAGCCGAGAGCGGCAAGAGAGTTGAGTGCAATTCCATCTTTATCAAAACCGGCGGCCAGACCGACGGGATTCGAAAACGTCAATCCAAAACGCTTCAGCTTCCCGAATGGGCTGCGCTTAAAACGGTCGCCCAACAAGGTTTTTGTAAGCGTTGGCGCGAAAGAAAGGGAATGCAACGCGAGTTCGTGGGCAGTTTCCGCGGGCAAGCGAAAGAGTAAAGGCCGCAGCAATGAACGATAAAGCATCAAAAGCAGTGACAAGTGAAATATGACAGGCAACGAGCGAGCCAGATTCTATCTTTTTAGTTCACAAGCTTCCACTCGTGCGGTTTGAGGCGGCTTAGACAACGGGTACTAATCGCCTGTTACCCATCACTTGTCACTGTTTACTGTTCTTGTTAGTATCCCGCGAAATGGATTTCGTAGAGAAGGCGCGCATTATGGATAGCCCGCGAATCAATCGCGCGCTGGCGCGGCTGGCTTCCGAAATCGTGGAAGAAAATCACGGCGCGGATGATCTTTATCTCGTGGGAATCCGGCGCAGAGGAGTACCTCTCGCGGAACGCATGGCGGATAAGATTGCGGATCTCGAAGGGGACCGCCCGCCCGTAGGGATTGTTGACATAACTCTATATCGCGACGACCTTTCAACGGTAGGAGCCAAACCTATTGTTAACAGGACCGAACTGCCGGGCGATATTGAGAACCGCAATATTGTGCTGATCGATGATGTGCTTTACACGGGACGCACGATCAGAGCGGCGCTGGATCAGTTGATTGATTTTGGCCGGCCTCGGCGTGTGCAGCTTGCCGTGCTAATCGATCGTGGCAAGGAGCATCGCGAGCTCCCTATCCAGGCAGATTACATTGGCAAATTGGTGCCGACTAAAAAGAGCGAAATTATCAAGGTGATGCTGCAGGAGTTTGATGAGGAAGAAGGCGTAGTAATAGTTGAACGACCACCGGAAAAGGGTTGAATGAGAGCGGCCAGCGATGGCCGCTTTTTTATGCGGAAACCGGTCTTTGGTTTTTGGGCTTTGGTCTTAGCATTTGAATTTTTTGGTGTCAGCTTCAGACCGAAACACACCAACCCATATCGAACTAGAATGACACAAACGACAAAGACCAAAGACCAAAGACCCAAGACCAAAGACCAAAGACCCAAGACCGAATTAACTAATGAAAGACACTCGCTTCTCCAAGTTCGTTCTCTTCGTCAACGCGCTGGTCCCGCTGGCGATGTTGCTATGGGATGTTTACCAAAAGCGTGTGGGCGCCAATCCGCTCGA
>JALYTI010000204.1 GCA_030854375.1 Acidobacteriota bacterium
GCAAAACAGTGAAGGCGTTGTTGACACCAGGGCCTGGATTGGTCGTTACAGGCGTTGGAGCCTGCGCCACAGTAGACAACGTGACCGAGGCAACGAACGGAAACGAGCTTGCAATATTCGCGGCGATGTTTGTAAACGTGTAATCGTAAGTGCGGCCGTAACCGCCACGGACAACAAGCTTGTCACCGCCTGTGATAAAGCCCATCAGACCTTCGCTGCTCGTACGAGGGTTCCAATTAAAGCCGATCCGAGGCTGGAAGTTATTCTTGTCCCGTTTAGGCACGGGAAGAAACCTGAAGCCCTCATTTCCATTTGCGGCCGCCACAATCCTATTATTAACTTTCACTAGATCTGTGATTGGCTGGCCCGGTGTTTCGTAGCGAAGCCCGTAGGTCAAGCTGAAGTTTGGTCTAATCTTCCACTCGTCCTGTCCGTAAGCGCCGAAGTCATGCCAGTCGTAATAGTAAATCGCCTGGCCACCGATTAGAGGTTTGTTTATCGTGGCTACGTCAGCAACGTCGTTAACAAAACGATCAAGCGAGGCATAAGACAACCTGCCACGGATGGTGGGGAAGAAGAACTGTTTCAACTGTTGGCGACGAATATCGACGCCAAATTTCAGCGCGTGATTGCCTGTCGAGTAAGAAACGTTGTCCTGTAATTGATAAGTTTGCTGGAAACTGAACTGGGGAAGGTTTACGGCAAGCCCGAATGCGGTACGGCTGTCCCCGGCGTTAAAACCTATCATCCCGAGCTCAGCGATTTCGATAGAGGGAATTAATTCCGAAGAAGGATCCTGTGAACCTGTGTTTGACGCGCGCCGCAAATATGCACCGCGCCATTCATTCACCAGGCGGGGAGAGAGCACGCTGGTCAGCGTCAGATTCATGCCCTGGCTGCGATTCACATTCTGGGAGGAATTGCCCGGCGGGGTGGCCTGACCGCTTCCTTTCGTATCATTATCATTGAAAATGTAGCGTCCACTCAGGCTGTGCTTCATGCTTATACGGTGGTCCACGCGTACTGACCCCTGCCAATCATCTAATTTAAACGCAGTTGAGCCTGTTAAGTTACCGACAGGCACGGTAAAAGTTTGCCCGCCAAGCGAGAACCTCGCAGTGGAACCAGTCGAGGTCTGCGCGGGAGGAACGAATCGTAGCAGCGCTGCTACTTGAGGGCGCCCGCCTGCATTGACTTGCAGAATTTGCCGGCCTGCCTCGGTCGGAGCGCCATTTAATGTAAACCCGGAACCAAGCTGACGGTCCCACCAGCGCTGAAGAGACACAAAGAAGAAGGTTCGGTCCTTGCCGCTGATGATGGACGGTCCACCTTCGCCAAAGCGTGGTAAGTGCAAGGGCCCGCCAAACGTTCCACCGAACTGATTCTCAATGCGGAACGGGGCATGTTTCTTCCCAGGGTCTGCCGCATTTGGATTACAGAATCCTCCGTTTTTGTTTAGGTTGCTGCAGGCATTAAGCGCATTGTCGTTATGGAACCAGAAACCAGAACCGTGAAATTGGTTCGTTCCGTTCTTCGTAATCGCGTTAAAAATCGAACTGCTGTTTCTCCCGTATTCCGCATTGAACTGGTTGGTGATCAGCCGCACTTCCTGAATGAGGTCCGGGTTATTCAACTGTACCGAGGCTCCGGCTACGCCGGTATCGTTGTTATCTTGTCCGTCAATCATAAAATTGTTCGAGCGTAGCCGCCCGCCATTTGCCGAGTAACCGATGCCTTGCGCGAACTGGGATTGATTGGATTGAATCTGGCTTACACCGGCAGCTGAAAGCGCCACGTTTAAGACATTCCGATTCGTAGCAAGCGGCAGTTCTGAAAGACGTCTGGCGTCAAAACGAGTGCCAACTTCTGCGGTGGACGTGTTTAGCATCGAAGCATTTTCCACTACATTCACGACCTCCTGCACGCCACCAGCCTTCATAGTAACGTCTACGACGGCGTTTTGATTCAGCGCCAGCGTGATGCCGGATTGAACATATTTGGCAAAACCACCTGTTTGCACGGCCAGCTCATAACTGCCAACAGACAAGTTCTCAAACCGATAGCGGCCATCATCAGTGGATTCAGCAGTACGCGAGACATTAGTGTCGATATTCCTAACGGTGACCGTGGCTTTCGGAATAACCGCCTGCTTCTCATCTCGAACCTCTCCCGAGATGGAGCCTGTTGTCTGAGCAAGCACCGCATAGGACGAGCACGCAAACAATGCTACGAGTATCAGTAGGGATCTTATCGCTTTGATCATCAATCCTCTCCTTTGTAAACCCTGTTAAGGATGGGGTGGCTTATTAGCTTGTTAGCTGAGAAAGGTCGCGCAAACCCGGCGTGTTCTTCTTTGACGTACTTTTCCGGGATGCAATCAATATTCCACTAGGGATGGTAAGTCTCTGGTGGTGATTAACCGCCAATTGTGCTGGGAAATACGCGGTCCTTCGATTGTCTAGCAAGCGTGGTATCGTCACGCCGGAACCTGCCGTTCAAATTATTGGATTCCCTATCCAATTCGGTGAATAAATAAGAGGATCGATGTGGGTTGGTTTTCAGTAGTCAGGGAAGCAATTTGGCTTTGCGATAGTCTCGAGAATCTGTAGCCGACCCAGGAGAAAGCCAAGCTGATGAACCTACATTTGGCTGTAGCGTGTGCAGCCTGAATGGTCAGGACGACGAGGCAGCTTCGCTCGCTTCAGGAACGGGCGTTTCGTCGTGGTGTTCAGTGGTGTAAAGGCGAAGAATATCCTGCCCCTGGCGTGACCTCGGATCGATGGTCCTCATGTGCTTACGGCCCTGCATCTCCCAAATCGCGGTTACGACTCCATCCTTCTCAACGGCATGGTAGGAGATATCTTCCTTTGCGGGTTCTGCCGCGGGATTCTCACTCGGTGTATCAGTTGAGCCCTCAGTTTGGGTAGCTTCAATTTCAGACATTTCTAGGTAGTTCTCCTCTCGAACTTCTTGGCCTAACCTGTTGCTTTTGGTTTGAGGAATTGTTGCATAGGGCTCGCGTAAGTGTCTAGCACGCATACCCACGAACCAGGGGCAGGAGGCCGGCGCAGGAGCAGGTGGACGTATATCACGTGCGTCCGCGCGTCGCGAGCGCAGCCTCGACCGCGCGTCGGGGAACTACAACACCCCAACCCTGCCGCTCGACATCGACATTTGGTACTCGTTCTGCGGTTTCAATCAAAATCTGTTTCACTTGCTGCGGCGTCAACAGCGGATTAGCTTCCAGCATGCAAGCGGTAATCGAAGCCACGATCGGCGACGCGAATGAGGTTCCATCGACATATTTGTAGTGCTGATTAATTACGTTGCCTTCCCGCAGCTTAATCGTAATCAATTGTCTCAGGAGCGGAACCGGCAAACTGCTGGCTTCGTCGAAGTCTCTATCAACACCTGCATGCGACGCGATCATTCTACGTAACTCATCGTCAGCAGCCGCATCGAGTGCGGAGTAAAGTCGGGCCTGCTCAGCGGTCGGCGTAGAGGGAAGAATGGGGGCCGCCACCCATATCCCAGGCGCAATAATCTCCGGCTTTTGTAGACCATCGATAGTTGGCCCATACGATGAGCGATACATGCCTCGTCTGGCGCGGTCCAGCGAGTTCTGATCATCAAGCCCGCCCACGGAAATCGCCGAAGGTGAGCTGGCGGGGGGCAGCACCGGATGACCGGGCGCCATTCCCGCATTGCCGACTGCGCAAACCACGATCAGTCCTTCGCTAACTGCGCGCTCCACCGTCTGGCACAACGAACTCAACCGGTATGACTGTTCGAAGTCTCCGCCAGCGGAAATGTTGACGATCCGAATATTGTATTTCTTACGATTGTCTATGACCCATTCGAGGCCGCGTCCGATTTGTTCATCCGGAATGTGTCCGCTCCGTCCAATTTTCACCAGCACCACTTTCGCGTCGGGTGCGATACCGCGGTAGAACCCTTCAGACAAATGACCATTTCCCGCCGCCACCACTGACGTCATCATTCCGTGCCAACTAGCAACGTCAGTCGTCTCCAGCGACGTGCGGTCATCCTGAGCTTCAAAGATGCTGTGGTAGGCAACGATTCGATTTTCTGGTTTCGTCAGATCCTCATGCGCATAAAAGCCTGAGTCGAGAAAAGCGATAGTGATGCCCCGCCCCGTGAATCGCTCGTCTGCATTCATCCGCAGCGGTGTGGGCAAAACATAATCAGTCTGCTCAAAAACAGAACGGTGAGAATCGATTTGCGCCTTGGCCCTGACAAAGAGTTGTACGCAATTCGCGCAAACCTTCCGGAGCTCACCCGTGGCTCCAGTATTGGCTTTCAGGAGTGTTCTAATGTCCGCGTGGAGTTCACCGAGAGAAATCTTTTGGAGATTCAGGCGACCGCAGAGGGTGCAACCGGGATCAGTTTCCTTTGGGGCTTGATCCAAATTGGTTGAAAGGATTGACTCCGGCATCAGATGCCAGTTTACTTTATTCTGACGTGATTTCAATTGACCTGCGATTCTCGGATGTAGTTTGCGTTACAAGCGTTTGCGTCGCGGTTGTAAACTTGCCCGTCGCCCGTGTAAGGTAATCGTGTAAAAAATAGAAATCGAGTGGCAAGTTTTCCGGGGTTTTATGGCTCAAGAACAGACAAGCGTTGCCGACCTCTTTCGTCGCGCTCAGGCGATCAGGATCGAGCGTCCGCAAGCTTCTTACAAAGAGATTAAGGAGCTGATGCTAAAGGAATTTGACGGTAAACCGTTCCCGTCGCTGCATAATCTGACGATTCCTGAGCAGGATGCGCGTGCGCCGGAAGAAGACTGGTCGGCGGGCTTGCCAATCGTTAGTCGAGGTATCCAATTTAAGGATTGGAAGGAAATTGTTGAGGGGATTTTGCTAAGCCTCGAACAAACGGAAAACTACGAGCGCGAGCGCGGGCCTGAGGGCACGAGAGACAAATGGCACGATCGCTCAGTGGGCATCGAAGAGCCTACCAAAAAAGCCGTTGCTAAGTGGATGCCGGAAGAGTTGATGAAATTGGCGGAACGGAGTACGAAGAGATAGTCCGTCGTCGGTAGTCCGTTGTCCGTGGCACGGTTCGAATTACTGGCAACTGGCGACTGATAACGAACAACTGACCACTGACCACTGACTACCAACAATGAGTTTCTTAGGAAGTCTATTCAAAGACCCAAAATATCAGCCCGGCGATCCGCGCAGGCCCGAAGAGATCGCCGATGCCGATATCATCAGTCCCAATACCCAGCTTCCCAATCGAATTCCACCGGGCCAAACGCGCACGCGCAAGTGGCCGGTTCTTGATGCGCACGGAACA
>JALYTI010000205.1 GCA_030854375.1 Acidobacteriota bacterium
GTGTGCAAGGCTGCGACAGGTCGCAGCCGACCAAAGCGGTGACAGGTCACCGCACTCCAAAAGAGGAGCCCGTTTCAAAGTGAACCAGTACCCGGTAGTGAAAAGTCCGTGCGTCCCTTGCGGAAATGTTGCGTACTGCGATAAATCGTATCGCTGTCTATTCAATAGTTCTGATTAGGCGTACGACTCGCCCCTGCCAAGAGTGAAAACCTTGACGAGCACAAGCCCTGCGACAAACCCGCCAACGTGTGCCGCGTAGGCGACGCCACCCTGTTGTGAGCCGCCACCTAACATTCCCAGCCCACTGATCAATTGAAAGGCAAACCAGATTCCGATCGCGACGTAGGCAGGAACATCGGTGAGAAAACGAAACAAGAACACTGTAACGCGGCGTGTTGGGAAGAGCATTATGTAACCGCCAAGTACGCCAGAGATCGCGCCGGAGGCTCCCAGACTTGGAATCAACATGCTACCAACATCGGTGGCGAGCGCTGCCGTCACAACGACGTGGGCCAATGATGCAAGGACGCCGCAAACGAGATAGAAGATCAAATATCTGAGGTGGCCCATTCTATGTTCGACATTGTCTCCAAAGATCCAGAGAAAAAGCATGTTGCCGGCGATATGTGCAATACCGCCATGCATGAACATTGAAAAAATCAAAGTTAAGTAGACGGAAAACGGCGTCGGCTGGAGACCGGGGATCAAAAGCTGTTGCCCGGTGACTGGATGTTCCACGACCCGATCCGGCGTTCTTACATCGCGACCGCTGACAATCTCCTGCGGCACAGTCGAGAAGGCATAAGTGAATCTATCGTTCGTGCCAAGCTGCTGCAGAAAGACAAAAACTAAAATATTGATCGCAATCAGCACATAGTTAACGATCGGAGTGGAGGTGCGATCGGAGTTGTCGTCGTAAAGCGGAAAAACCATTTTTCATGTCCCTCAGTTTTCGAATGTCTGTTCTACTATCTGCCCATTGGCATTGAAATCGCTGTAACGAATCCATTTCGGCCGTACTCTGAAATAAGTGATGTCGGGCCACTTCTCCCGCTCCACTCCGTCCGGCCATTTTTCAAAGTAGACTTGTTTGAAGCGTTCCAGCTCGATGCCTTTGGGCTCTTCCGCCTCTCCTTCATACTGCAGCGTAACCTCTTCGTCCCACCCGATTACAAAAGCGATGTTGGGATTGACCCTCAAATTCCGGCATTTACGCGTTTCTCCGAGCGTGTCAAAAATAAGTTCCAGATTAGTGGTAACTGCAATTCCTACCACTGCTGCCTCAGGCGTATTCTCATATGAAACGGTGGCCAGAATACCCAGCTTATGTTTTTGAATGAAGTTGTAGATCTCTTCTTTGGTCATATCCAATGGACTTCATAGGACCTTAGCCGGAACTCAATCCACCGGCATGGCCACACCCGCGTGCACAATCGCGGGCTCATGCGGTTTCAATAACTCATAGCCTTCAGATCGTGCCACAAAAGTCGCCGCAGTAATGTCGCCAACGACGTTCAGCGTGGTACGACACATGTCGAGTATGCGATCCACGCCCAGAATGATCGCGATCAACGCAGGGTTTACACCGATGGTAACCAGCACCCCGATAATGAAAGGTATCGACCCGGAGGGCACGCCGGCAGTTCCTATACCGCCAAGAATTGCAAGATAGACCACCATCAATTGCTGGCCGATTGAAAGATCAACTCCGGCAAGCTGCGCCAAAAACAGAACCGTAACTCCTTCATACAATGCCGTGCCGTTTTGATTGGCGGTAGCGCCGACCGTGAGCACGAAACTGTTTATCTCCTGCGGCACGCCCAGGTTCTCTTCTGAGATTCGCAATGCCGTCGGCAGGGTCGCATTTGAAGAAGAGGTTGAGAAGGCTGTCAGAATCACAGTCTTTATGCGCCGGAAGAAATCAATTGGAGAGAGTCGAGACAGGAAATACACCGAAAGCGAGTAAACGCCAAACATGTGTATCGACAGTCCCAGGAGTACCGTTATGACAAACCATCCCAGTGCTTGAAGTAGATCCAGCCCGAAGCGCGCAGTGTTATTGAAAAGCAGGCAGGCCACCGCATAAGGGGCAAACTTCATGATCATCTCGATGATCTTCGCGGTGATTTCGTACAGTGCCTCCAGTCCCCGGAGTAGTGGCGCTGTAATGCGGACAGGAATCAGAGTGATAGCAATTCCAATCACCAGAGCGAAAAACATAAGATGAAGCATGTTCGGATTTTCGCTGGCTACCGCGGCAAACGGGTTTTTAGGAACGATAGTCTCCACCACAGCCATCAGCGGCTTGGCAGCCGCAGTACTTGCTTTTTTTGCGTCTTCTACGGTTTTAGTAGCATCGGTTGCATAGCGTTGCTGCAAAGCCGCCGAGGTGTTGGGATCGATTCGTTTGCCGGGCCTGATCGTGTTGGCCAACGTCAATCCAATAACCACGGAGATGGCGGAGATGACTAAACAGTAGGCAAATGATTTCAACCCGACGCGCCCAAGTTTGCGAATGTCACCGATCCCTGCCACACCTACGACGAGAGATGAAAAAACGAGCGGTACCACGATCATTAAGAGCAAACGCAGGAATAACTGGCCGATAGGCTGCGTGATGTTGTCAATAATCCAGGCGACACGTGGATGATCGCCTCCAAATGCATAGTTCACCGTAACGCCGGCAATCACGCCGACTGCGAGACCGATTAGAATGCGTGTGTGAAGTGCAAGACCCTTCGGCTTGTCGGGTGTTTCCTCGTCGAGATCCGTGGTGACGTCGCGCTCAAAAGCGTCCGCGTCGATCTGAGGTTTGCTGATCCCTTCTTCGTTTTTTTCGGCCATGATTTTAAGTTTTCAGCGCGTGTTCTCAGCTACGTTTGCGAAATGAACTATTGATGCAGTTTTGAGTGCTTACGCTTAATACGACGATCGTGCCCATGAGGTCAGTACCACCACGCGGTAGCGGGTGGGTCCGTTGCCTTCATGTCAATCCTGCATTCCTTTCCAGAACCCACCCGCTACCGCGTGGTGGTACTGACCTCATGAGCCCGCCCCAATCACAATCAGCCGGGCAAACTACATCAGTCTCGAAGATCAGCTCTCCTCTCCCATCAAACCGAGATCGCACACGTGACTCGAAACCTTCATCTTCCCCAGCGCAGCTTGTCGCGCAACACCTCAAAATAGTTTCTATTTGTGGGTTGGACAAGGTTGAATGTCGTCTTGCTTTTTCGAATTACTACTCGATCCTCAACCTTCAAAGGAAGACCAACCTGGCCGTCCAGTGTTAAAGCCACGTCCTCCTGCTCAGTTTTCAAACTCAGCTCAATAACAGAGTCATCGGGGACCACAATAGGCCGATTTGAAAGCGTGAAGGGACAAATTGGCGTAATGACGACGGCATTCATCGAAGGAAAGATCACTGGACCACCGGCGGAGAGATTATAAGCGGTGGATCCGGTAGGTGTGGAGACAATGAGACCATCCGCGCGAAATGAATTCACGAACTGCCGGTTGAGGTAAGCCTCTATTTCAATGATGCGCGCGAGGGCAGACTTGTTTATGACGACGTCGTTTAATATGCGATTGCGCGTCACCGTTTCCTGGCCCCTGAGTAGTTCGACCGCGAGCATCACGCGCTTGTCGAGCCGGTAGTTACCCGAAAGAATAGATTCGAGCGCCGAATACAGCTCTTCAATTCGAAACTCGGCGAGGTAACCCAGCCCGCCATAGTTAACACCCAAAATCGGCACTTCCACGTCGCCCATCATGCGGGCTGTGGCGATCATCGTGCCGTCGCCGCCGAGCACTAGAATTAGATCAACACACTCGGCGAGCTTGCTTGATTCGACTTCCTGAACGGCGCATCCGGTTTGCTGTTCAATCCTGGCGTGCTCGATTTCAGGGCCACCGGCAAGCGTGATCTGACGCTCGCCCAGCCACGCAGCCAGCTCGCAAATGGTCTTCAATGCGTCCGGCTGATGTGGCTTAAGAACCAGGCCAACACGTTTTATGGAGGAGATCGTCATTCCGCTGTGGTGTAGACCGGCCGCTAACGACTTGGTTGTTAAGAAACGCTGGCAATGGTAACTGCAAGCGCAACCGTGGAGCAACGCTTTGCGCGGGCATGGGTCGCGAGATTGAAGAGCGGGGGCGAGCCCACCTTCCCAAACTAGAGGTTTTCTGACTCGCTTCCTTGGTCTGACCCTGAAAGCCTTTCCAGCAAGAGTCTAGGAAGGCTTTCCAGCGCGAATTTAGGAGTCGAGTGTGATCAGCTCGTGGTTGGGAAGGTGGGCTTGCCCCCGCTCGGTTTTGATCTAGCGTATTCCCTTTTCGTAAAGCGCGAGGAATTCAATATTGCCGTCCGCGCCGCGAATGGGAGATTCGATTACCTTTCGCACGCGTAGCCCAAGCTCTTTCGCCGCGCTATTGATCTCCTCAACGACACGAGCGTGTTTCTCCGGTTCGCGAACAATGCCTCCCTTTCCTACTTCACCGCGCCCGACTTCAAACTGAGGCTTGATGAGAGTTATGAGAAGACCGGTCTCAGCCAGCAGTGGAACAAGAGCGGGCATTATTTTGGTGGCGGAAATAAAAGAGACATCCATCACCACCAGCGGGAACTTTTCTTGAAAGTCATTAGCATTGAGGTACCGGGCATTCATTCCCTCCCTAACCTCCACGCGAGGATCGGTTCGTAGTCGCCAATCTATTTGATTGTGACCGACGTCGATGGCGATGACCCTATGAGCTCCGTGCTGCAATAGACAGTCAGTGAAACCGCCAGTTGAAGCGCCCACGTCAAGGCACGTTAATCCTTCTACGGTGATTTCAAACTCGGTTAGCGCCGCTTCCAGTTTTAGACCGCCGCGCCCGACGTAACGAGACGCAGGATCGTCCCCACCTTTAATACGAATCTCGGCGTTAGAGGATACCGAGTCAGAAGGTTTAGCGACGCGTTGTTCGTCGACCAGTACCACTCCGGCCATCACTAACGCCTGAGCTTTAGTACGCGATTCGGCCAGGCCTCGTTCGACAAGCAATTTGTCGATCCGCTGAGGCCGTTGGGCTTGGTCGTGCTTCACGCCTACAGTTTACTGCTTTGTTATGGTTTAGGCGGGCCTTCGAAGATCTCTCGGATGCGAAGCAAGTCACGCGAAGATTCATTCTCCTGATTTTGCCGCTTCATCTCGCGTTTTCGGTCCTTCTCTTCCCTCCGCGCCTCCCGACGTTCCTGATCGCCGCCATCCCTTTCTCCGCCCAATCTGCGTGGGAAAGTAATTACCCCGACGCGAGTCGCGACCGGTTTCT
>JALYTI010000009.1 GCA_030854375.1 Acidobacteriota bacterium
GGTTGGGTATATCTCGGTGGTCCATCACGACAAACAGAAATGCGTTCGAGTGGAAACACTCTCAAGTTTGATCGGTGACGCTGTAACATGAAAGCTATGGTTACTAGTCGCACCTTCGGCGCTCCAGCGGGGGCAAGCCGCCCTTCCTAACCTGCAAATTGGCGATTCTTGGGCGGTCCTGTTGGGACTGCTCAGTTTTCACACAGCCGCTACCGCGTGGTGGTACTGACCTCATGGGACCGATCGTTGTACTAGGGCAAGCACTCAAGCTTGCATCAGACGGAACAGGAAGCTCAGCCGCGCCTGTTAGGTTTCTGAAGAGTAGCCAGCGTGCTCAAGACCTCTTCACTGTGGCTGGCCGGATTCACTTTAACGAACACCTTCGCAATTTTTCCTTGCGGGTCGATGATAAAGGTATTGCGCGCCGAAAGCTTCGCTCCGCCGTATTCCATTACCGAGCCATACTGCTCAGAAACTTTCGCGTCAGTGTCAGACAGAAGTTTGAAGTTTAACCCTTCTTTCGCGCAGAAACTCTTGTGGGATTCAGCCGTGTCAACACTTACACCGAGAACTACCGCACGCAATTTCTTGTACTTGGCCAGGTCGCGTTGGAAATTGTGAGCCTCAAGAGTACAACCGCCAGTGAAGTCTTTCGGATAAAAATAGAGCACCACCCATTTCCCTCGAAATTTAGAGAGGCTCGTAGGCTTCCCTTCATTGGTGATGAGCTTAAAACTGGGAGCGGCAGTCCCCGCAGCGGGAACTTCCGCGGGCGAACTGAAGGACTTTGCCGCCGCTACGGAAGTGACGACTAACAATGCGATAAGAACAAAATACTTGCTCATAGCTTGATGACTCCTTATTGATAGTACAAACATTCTTGCCTGTCTTTCGCGGAAATACAAAACTCGGCAGAAGCCTATGCAGTTTGCACTTCAGCGCCATTGCTCGCTGCTTCTTTCGCACCAGCGGCCAGCGCAGCCTGCGCAGCCGCCAGACGTGCCACCGGAACGCGGAAGGGCGAACAGCTGACATAATTGAGACCAATTTCGTTGCAGAATGCGATGGAGCTTGGATCGCCGCCGTGCTCGCCGCAAATTCCCACCTTCAAATCCTTCTTAACGCTACGACCACGTTCAGTACCGATGCGTATCAGCTGGCCCACGCCGTCGCGATCCAGGACTTGAAAAGGATCGTCCGGGAGGATCTTGTGCTCAACGTAATTCGGCAGGAAGCGGCTCGAATCGTCACGACTCAGACCAAAGGTTGTTTGCGTCAGATCGTTGGTGCCAAAGGAGAAGAAGTCGGCGTGGGCAGCAATGCTATCCGCCATTAGCGCCGCACGCGGCAGTTCGATCATTGTCCCAACGCGATACTCGATGGTCATTCCGTTTTCGCCCATCACCTGTCGTGCGACTTCGTCGATTACCAGACGCTGCTGCCGCAATTCCTCGCTCAGCGAAACGAGCGGCACCATGATTTCCAGCTCAGCCTTCTTTTTCTCGTTCTGCGCCAGGCAGGCCGCCTCGAAAATCGCGCGACACTGCATTCGTGTCACCTCGGGAAACACCAACCCCAAACGACAGCCACGAAATCCAAGCATCGGGTTAGCTTCTCGAATACGGTTGACTTGCTTAAGCAGTCGCCGCTTTTCGTCGATAGTGTCGAGCAGATTGTCCATGTCCCCCAGGGTGGTTGCCAGCCGCACCGCCATTTTCAGTTCACTAAGCTCAGCCAACAACTCCTCGGCATTGGGCAAAAATTCATGCAATGGCGGGTCGAGCAGCCGAATGGTTACGGGCAGACCAAACATCTCGCGGAAGATGCCAAGGAAGTCACCCCGCTGGAGTGGCAACAGTTTGTCGAGCGCTTTCTCGCGCGCACCGAGGCCGTCCGCCAGAATCATCTCGCGCATTGCGGCCAGCCTTTGATCACCGAAGAACATGTGCTCGGTGCGACATAAGCCGATACCTTCGGCGCCAAACTGACGCGCGACCTTCGCATCCCGCGGCGTATCGGCATTGGCGCGCACCCGCAGCCGGCGAAACTTATCGGCCCAGCCCATCAACTCGTGAAACTCCGGGCCAAGCGTTGGCTGAACGGTTGGAACCTGGCCGAGAAACACGCGGCCAGTCGAGCCGTCGACGGTAATCCATTCAGTTTTGGTGACCACAGTGCCGTCGACGGTGAACTGTTGTTGGCTGTAATCGACGTCGATGTCCTTGGCCCCGCAGACGCAGGGCTTGCCCATGCCGCGCGCGACCACGGCCGCATGGCTGGTCATGCCTCCGCGCGCAGTCACAATCGCTTGCGCCGCAACCATGCCATGAAAATCATCAGGACTTGTCTCCTGCCGAACTAGAATTACTCTCGCACCGTCACGTGCTAACTCTTCGGCTTCATCAGGACTAAAAACTACTTGACCTTGCGCTGCTCCAGGACTGGCCGGCAATCCGGTGGCCAATGCGGTAGCCTTGGTTTTCGGATCGACTGTCGGATGCAATAGCTGATCGAGTTGTTCCGGTGTGACACGCTGAACGGCCGTAGCCCGATCAATAAGTTTCTCGCCCACCATCTCCACGGCGACGCGAACTGCTGCGGCACCACTGCGTTTGCCCGTGCGCGTTTGCAACATCCAAAGCTTGCCGCGCTCGATAGTGAATTCGCAGTCCTGCATGTCGTGATATTGCTGTTCCAGCAGCGCGGCGATTGTGGCAAACTCATCGTAGACTTTGGGCAATTCCTTCTTTAGTTGGCTAATCGGGTTCGGCGTGCGAGTACCTGCTACCACGTCCTCGCCCTGTGCGTTTAGTAAATACTCGCCGTAGAGTTCCTTTTTGCCTGTTGAAGGATTTCGCGTGAACGCCACACCGGTACCGCTCCCCGCTCCCATGTTGCCAAAAACCATTGCCTGGATGTTTACGGCCGTGCCTAGCGAATCGGGAATACGATTGACGCGTCGATAATCAACTGCGCGCCGGCCCATCCATGAATTGAAGACGGCGGCGATGGCAACGCGGAGTTGCTCATAAGGATCTTCAGGAATAGCGTGTTGCTCGGCGACAATGATCTGTTTCTCGGCGGCGATAATTTCGCGCAAGTGAGTCGGTTTTAGATCTGTATCGCGGCCCCCGGTCGTCTGTGCCTTGAAGCGGTCCATGACACGTTCAAACTTTTCGTGGGCCACGCCCATAACAATCTCGCCAAACAACGATGCGAAGCGCCGGTAGGCGTCGAGCGCGAAACGTAAATCGCCGGTCTGCGCTGCCAGGCCCTGGACAGTCTCTTCGTTGAGCCCGAGGTTGAGGACTGTGTCCATCATTCCCGGCATTGAGAAAGCCGCGCCTGAGCGCACAGACACAAGTAGAGGGTTTTGCGGATCACCGAATTTTTTCCCAACCTTCTGTTCAATCTTTTGCAGGCCCTCTTTGACCTGGTCCCACATGCCTTCCGGAAAGCTTTTATCGTTATCAAAAAATGCGTTGCAGGCCTCGGTGGTGACAATGAGGCCGGGAGGCACGGGGAGGCCGGCACGTGTCATCTCGCACAGACCGGCTCCTTTCCCTCCAAACAGAGTTTTGTTTTCGCCATTTCCTTCTTCGAAGAGGTAAACCCACTTATTGGTGGTTTCTTCGTTAGCTTCTCTAACTTCTTCCGTTACTGTGCTCATTTAGAAAACTCTCTTTGTCCAAAAACTTATTGAGATAATAGAAACAGGTTCGAGTATTGGCAACGCACGCCGCACCTACTCAGTATCGAACTCTGTCACTTCTCGCAAATTGTCTCACTTTTGAAGCCACGGTAGAAATCCTGCGCTATTAGGTACTGGTTCAATTTCAATACTATCCTGCACGGTTACCCAGGAGCGGCAGTTGGTAGCCGCGTTGGACTTCGCCAAGCAAGGCAGAACCGTTGGCGGTAGCCAATGGGTGCCAGCACTCAACCGAATCTGGAAGATACCAAGTTTTCCACGCAAATTTTGGAAGAGAAACAAATGACCCTAACTTGATTGTTAGCATCCATTGGCTACCGCCAACGGTTCTGCACTGTGCGGCGATGTAGCGTAGTGCCTTTCCAATATGTGTTTTTGACACCGGGCTCACGGAAGGGGGTACTAACTGCCCTTCCTTCCGACCTGAGAATTCAAATTGATCCAGTCGCCTTAATAGACTTAGTTATTTCACCGTTCCCATCAGCTTCTTCACCTTCGGAGTCAAAAACGCCAGCAGCACTGCGGAAACAAGGAGTGCGGCTGCAATGCCGCCATAGAGTTTGACCAGTGTGCCGGCTTGCGGAACATAGAAACCAGACAGGTAGCCCGCGAGTTTACTGCCGAACGAAGCAGCAAGAAACCAAACGCCCATCATAATTCCTACCAGTTTTATGGGCGCGAGTTTCGTAACGGTGCTTAAACCGACAGGACTCAAACACATCTCGCCCACCACTTCGAGAAAATAAAGACCCACCAGCCACAAAGGACTAATTTTGCCATAGGCCGTCAGGGCCGCGCCGGGAACCAGCAAGCAATACGCGAGGCCAATGAATAGCAATCCGAGAGTGAATTTAACCGGGCTCGACGGTTGCCGCTTACCGAGCCGCACCCAGAGTATGGAAAAGATGGGAGCCAGAAGAATGACGAAGGCGGGAGTACACGACTGTAGCCAACTTGAAGGAAACTTCATCCCAAAAACTTCCGTTCGTACAAGTTCTTTGGCAAAGAGATTCAGGCTGGCGCCTTTCTGTTCATACGCCGCCCAGAAGAGGATTGTGAATAAGAAAAAAATGAAAATTGCTGCGATGCGTTTCCAGTCGGCGCGTGTCAAAGGTTCTTTGGTCTTGGTTGGGGGGCCCTCGGTCGTTTTTTTGAGGGCGACTGTTGGACTGGCGTGCTCGAGACGTTTGCGGTTCAACACAAAAATTATCAGCCCCAGACACATTCCAACGCCGGCCGCGCCAAACCCCCAGTGCCAGCTTGTGGTTACATCAAAACCCATGGAAGCAACAAAGCGCTTGAAACTTTCACCCTGGGCCATGTACCCAACGATTAGAGGCGCGAGGACGGCGCCGATATTGATCCCCATGTAGAAGATTGAGAAGCCACTATCTCGCCGCGGATCATCTCGCCCATACAGACTACCAACCAGCGCGCTGATGTTGGGTTTGAGCAGTCCGGTACCGATAGCAATCAAAACCATCCCAAGGTAAAAGGAAGTCATGGAATGGAACACCATTGAGAAGTGACCACATGCGATCACTATGCCCCCGAGCAGGACGGCCAGTCTTGCGCCCAACCAGTGATCAGCGATGAGGCCGCCCGGCAGGGCCGTCAGGTAAACCGACATGGTGTATGTGCCGTAAATTGAGGCGGCATGCTTTGTGTCAAAACCCAAACCGCCCTGCGCAATTGGCGCCACCATATAAAGCACGAGGATCGCTCGCATTCCGTAATAACTAAAACGCTCCCAGAGTTCGGTAAAGAAAAGCGTGCTGAGCCCGCGGGGATGGCCGGCAAGTCCGGAACTGTCCAATTGTGAACTGATTTCTAAATCTTGCTTGTCTGATGCGTCCATCTTCGAGCACTCCGCTTATTACGAAAGCACGGCAAGGTCTTGTTGAGTTGGAGAGAGAGCCTTAGCAAACAGCCGCTCCGCTCGATGGCTCTCTAGTTGATTCTGATTTGCGGAGCAAGCCATATCCCGGCCGTCACGCACCACGTGGAGAAATTTCATGTTTGGAAAATATTTGTGGAAGAAGGCTAGTAGGAAAATAGTGCGAGGCTCCTTCCATCCCCAGGGTCGCGCCGGTGACAGGGACGCGCAATGCGTTTCCAGCAAACATTCCAAATCGCCAGTCATCTGCGCCTGAATCTTAACGGACAGTTCAGAATTCCAATGGGGAATATAAGTACTAACCCAACGATCCGAATAGTCGCCGAACTCAATAGCATCCTCAGAGTTATTAAGTTCCTCGCCTATAAACAAACCGCCGGCCCGCACGATCCAAGTCCCTCAATCTCCTTGATCAGCAGGGCTTTCATTCCCTGTTTTATTCAGTTGCTCTGTCTCCAATTACGCGTCCTTCAGAGGAAAGTGTGTACCCATACTTATAGTCTTTATGAAGAAGCGAAAAGTGGTTGCCCGAGCCGCCCTTTGAAAAACACCCGAAGGGTAAAGAGACAACATAGTAAAGCCAGTTCTTAGCGCATAGCGTAGCTGTTTATCCTTAATCGCTCGCGCTGTCTCCCACATAAGTTGATCGGCTACACGGTTTTTGAAGCGGCGGCACAACTCGCGTCGCCTCTTTGGACCTGCCTGAAGCACTCGGGGCAGAGTCAACCAGCGCTTGTAGAAAAGACGAGTGGAAAGCACCAGCATCTCAACCGGCTTTGACGTGTATTGATCCGAAGTTGGCGTAGGCTGGCGCCAAATCGCTACGGGCGTTTCTACGGACAAGACCGGATAAAGAGCCGCAATTCGAAGCCAGAGATCCCAGTCTTCAATTCCGGGACAGTCTTCACTGAGCAGCCCAACACGGTAAATACACGAGCGCCGGAACACGGTTGTGGGGCATGGGATAAAATTCCATTCCAGCAACTCCCAAAAAATATCTCCTTGCGGACATGACAGCGGATAAAGCGTCCCCGTAGATAGACACTCACTGTCACCATGAAAGGCCTGGCCGTAAATAAGTCCAGCGTCGCGTTTTGCAGATAACTTGTCCACCTGGACATCGAGTGAGCCTGGCAGGCGAACGTCATCATCGTCCAGAAAAGTAATGTATTCACCGCTGCTCGCGAGCAGGCCGAGATTACGCGCTCCTCCTAACTTCAGATTGCGTTCCGCCCTCACATATTTGATACCGGGAAGGCTGCGACAGACTTCGGCGGTCTCAGGCGAGGAGGCATCATCTACGACAACGACCTCCAGGTCGGTGCCCGCCTCTATCGCGCTTTTGACAGCGCGCGCAAGAAGGTGGTGACGATTGCGGGTGGCGATAATGACGCTGATCTTTGGCATTCGTGGTTAATTCATCAGGTCAATACGTGTTGATCTGGATACGGTGCGTTTTTTCGAAACGGGTCCTGTCCCTTGCGTCATGCTGTCGTGGTAGAAAACCCTTCAATAAAAGCTTGTAAGGCCCTGGGCGAATAACACGCAGCGGACTCAAACGCAGAGCGCCCAGAGCGTTAAGTAGAGCAAAACGAAAAGCGCCTTCAGGGAACCGCTCAGCGGCATTCCACATCATGGTATCAGCGTAGCGATTGAGAGTTTCTCGGCGCACCTGCTTACGCTTTTTTCCGGGAGCGGCTAATGCTCTAGGCAGACGAAGGTGGTGCAACTGCAGATCAGCCGCTCGAAGAAGATGGGCAGCGAGTTTTGACGAGCCCTGTTCAGAAAAAGGCGTTGGCTTTCTGTAAACTCCAACAGGCTGGTCCACAACGGCCAGAGGAAACAATTCCGAAAGTCGAACCCAGAGATCCCAGTCATCAATGCCCCTCAGCCTACTATTAAGCAATCCGATACTTAAGAAACACGCCTTGCGGATCACGACTGTTGCCGGAAGAAGAAAATAATCCCATCCTAAAATTCTCCAGAAGAGATCGCCGGCCTCCCCTTTTGGAGATGCAATGTGTCCCGTAAGTTTGCCATCTTGATCAGCATAATGAGCTGAACCACACACGAATCCTGCTTCAGGAAAAGTCTCGAGTGCCTTAATCTGCAGATCTAATGAACCGGGTAAACGCAAATCATCATCATCAAGGAAGGAGATATACTCTCCTGAACTGGCCAGAATGCCCACGTTGCGCGCACCGGCTACTCCTTGATTTAGATCCAAACGAATGTACTTGATACCAGTAAGACTCCGGCAAACTTCTGGCGTAGAGTCGTTGGAGGCATCATCTATAACTATTACTTCGACATTCTCTCCCGCTTGTTGGGCGCTCTTGACGGCATACGGAAGGAGATGAGGGCGACAATGCGTCGGGATAATGACACTAACCTTTGTCATTCTTCGGCCGGCTCTCTCGTCAGTTGACGATTGCAGTGTTAATGCGAAAATTAAGAAACTTGAGAAACCTCAGAACGCAGGAAAGCAAGATGTTAGAGGAAAGACGGATCTTTACTCTCTGGGCTACATCAGGCCTGCATCCGGGTTAAGTGCAATTCCGGCAGATCTTTTACATCAAATGACTGTCTTTGGGCAATCAGACTCACTCTTGGGTACTACCCTAATGTGAAATCTTATCGGAACGGTCCCTTCAATTCGAAGTCGGTAGCTCTGGGAATTATTTCAGCCTCGTCTCTAGTCAAAACCCTGCGCCACCCTGATCTTGTCATGGTACTAATTGGCAGTACTTCATCATTCTTGAACTTTGTGTTAATGATACAGACAACCCTAAGCTAGTCAGCGCGATGAGACCGTGTGACAATTATTAGCGCCATAAGGCTCGATGAACTCTGCGGGTCGGGGTTGACGCGAGGCAACTTATGTTTGCTAGACAAATGAAGCAAGGCAAAGCTTCAAGGCCAGCGCATCATGACATATCACCACAACAGATTGGTGATGATGCGGCTGCTTTCCCTGGACGTCCGGACGTCGGGCGTTTGCCGTTGGGCGTTCACCTGCGCTCGCTTCAGACGAACCGGGATCGGCGCGGATCGCTGACAGAAATTTTTCGCGCGTCGTGGGACACAGCTTTGGACCCCATGCAGTGGAATTATGTTGAGTCAGAAGCTAATGTGCTAAGGGGCGTTCATGTTCATGTCAAACATAGCGATTATCTGATTCTACTCCGAGGTCGCGCGAGTGTCGGATTGCGCGATCTGAGGCGTGGCTCGCCAACTGATGGCATGACAGCATTGATTGATATGCACGGACAAGAGCTTAATGCGATAACCATTCCTCCGGGCGTGGCTCATGGTTTTTACTTTCACGAACCGTCCACGCACATCTATGCCGTTAATGAATACTGGGATTCCTGCGACGAACTCGGTTGCCACTGGGCGGACCCCGCGCTGGGAATAAATTGGCCGGAGATGGTGCCTTTTATCTCCGAGCGCGATGCCGGGCTTGCTTCGTTGGCTCAATTGATTGAGGCGTTCCCCCCCTGGCAATAAATTTGATGGCAGGGCCGATTAACGGCAGGTTTCCGAGAAGATTGTATAAGCGCAATCCCACAGAATTGTCAAAGCGGTGTCGCATTGCGACCTGCTCTCGAATAACTACATCTAATACCTCATAGACAAATCTGTTGCGCGCTTCGGGCTCCGCCAGCTTCCTGCGCCACTCTTCGAGTTCTGCGATCCGTTCATCAATGGACCAACCGTTTCGCTCTGGACTCTTAAAGTGAACCATGGTGGGGCGGGTGCTGCTCACGGCGCGGCAGGAAGGCTGCGCGAGGAATTGCTGCTGCATGTAGCGATCTGTGTACATCCCGATCGGGGTCGTACGCCAGCCAAACGGCAAGCGACGATACATTTCAAGTGTGTGTGCCATACAAGAGAGCGAAGTCCCTTTGTGGCCGGCCAAAACACCCTCGCGTTCGCCGGGATATGAGAGGTCAAATGCGAGTGCTCCTAATCTGCCCTCGCCCCCTACTTGAATCACGAGCGTATGTGCATAGTCGGCTTCACCGAGAAGATCGCACAGCGTTTCGACGTGGTCGGGTAGCCAGAGATCGTCATCGGAGAGGTAGCAAACGATCCGACCACGAGCCTCCGCCAGTGCCTGATGCCGGTAGATCTCGCCGTGCCGCGGTCCCTTGGGATTATCGAAGAACCGCACGCGTTCATCCTTCTTGACCAAGTCGGCTACGATTTCACGCGTTACCTCGGGTACGCCGTCACCGACAATAAACACTTCTATATCTTGTACCGTCTGGTCCAAGGCACTGCCGACGGAATAGATGAGAGTCCGGCCATGATTGAATGTTGGAATAACTACGGTAGCGACAGTCATATAAAATTATTCGCGGTCGAGACCGGCAAGCGCACGTAAATCTGCGATCGTGGAGACTACGAGAGCTCCTTCTGCCGCGGTACTACGCGGTGGCGGACCGCCCTGCAGATGTTCGACAAAGGCCCGCAATTCACGAAGCAATGGAAACTCCTGAGAGATAGGACGCAGCTCGCCGCCCATTCCTGCTTTCAAGGAATCTCCGGAACGCGTCAACCAAACACCCTCACTGTAACTATCATTAAGCACGGCAACGCCATCGCTACATTCCAAGCGAATTTCGCGACGGTAACCCGGGAAGCGGCTCGAGATCTCCATAATTAACCACGGATCACTTCGGTGGTTTCCTCCACCATCGCCGCCGAGAATGCCCAGCATGCTTGTGGCCCAGCCACCGGTATGTTCTGCAATAGCGCTGCGGGGCTTTGGGATTTCGCCCAGTACTTCAAGCGCGATAGCGAGGTCGTGCGGTGCGAGAACCCAGCTGGCGTCAGCATCTGTGTGGCTGCTGCCCCATTGCGCCCTGGTTGTACGCAGTCCCTGTACAGGACCTAACTCCTCGGTACGAGCGATATCCCTGAGCATCTCGACTCCGGAGTGATAACGCCATTTGTCCATTACAAACAGGTGGTCCGGGGCCCGACGCGCCAGACGCAAAGCGCTCTCGCGATCAGTTACCATCGGCTTCTCTGTGAAGATGGGTACACCTCTCTCGAGCAGTGATTCAATTACTGCTGCGTGTGTAGTCGTCGGTGTTGCCACGATCAAACCGTCGACGTTGGGCAGGTCCGCGGTTTTTCCAATAATCTGTAGCGCTCCAGCTTCACGAGCATTCCTTTTCCCCGTGTCACTCGCACTGACAACAGTCACCTCACATCCGAGGCTTAACAGATCGCGTAAAATGTATCGGCCCCAAAGCCCGCATCCTATAAGTCCAACGTGAAGTTTTTTCATCATCGATCAAAGCAGCGTGACGTTAGGTAGGCGCGGCGCCGACACTTTTGATAATTGCCGGAAGTATGAAACAGTGTGGAAATCCGCGACAGCAAACAATCACGCGATGGCTCGAGCGATCAGGAATGCTGCGCCCGCAGCGACGCTGCCAATCAGAGTGGTCTGGAGCGCGCTTCGGACAGGCCGCATGCCGGTGAATTGGCCTTTCACGAAACCAAAGACAAACAAGGCCACCAGGGTGACTGCTATGGAACAAAATAAGGCTCGCTGAGCATCAGCGGTCACAAGGTAAGGCGCGAGCGGGATGAAACCACCGGCGATATAGGCGCCGCCGATTGTTATTGCGCTAACCAGTGCACGCTTCGGATCAGGCTTCTCAAGGCCCAACTCGAAGCGCATCATAAAATCAATCCACTTCTTCGGCTGCCGGCGCAGCGCTTCGACAATAGGCCAGGTTTCTTCCTCAGTTAACCCGTATTCCTGAAACACTTCAGCTACCTCTCTCATTTCCTCATGGGGTATTTCGGCGACTTCGCGCTTTTCACGTTCCCGTTCCTTCGCATAGTGCTCTGCATCGCTTTTTGCGGCGAGATAGCCCCCAAGGCCCATCGCAATTGAGCCCGCCGCAATTTCAGCCAGGCCCGCGGTAACTATGATCCCGGTTGAGTGGACTGCCCCGGTCAACCCGGCAGCTAGCGCAAAGGGAACGGTCAATCCGTCCGACATGCCGATTACGATATCGCGCACAACCTCGCTGGCAGTGAAGTGGCGTTCAGTGTGTGGAGTTTGCGGCATACGAACCTTCGAGGGGATTTAAAGGATTTCTGTCTTTGGCTTGCGTCTCTTGTCCCATGGATCCGGGTAGTATGGATCTGCAGAATGGTCGTGCGGATCTACTGCTATGAATTCTTTGATCAAGGGAGAATCGCTGTTTTGAAAATCGTCAACGCTGCCCATGAAAGCAATCTTGCCGGAGTCAAGCAACATGATCCTCATCTGGGGTCGGTGGTCTGCCGGAGCTTCCTTTATTGTGAATCCGCCCTTGCCGTCGTCAACGGCGCGATAGTTTGCCAGGTAAGGAATCTCGTGCATCTTCTTTGTAACATAGATGGAGGAAACCTTATTGATGTCGCGTGACCGGAGGATCAGATCCAGCACTTGTACCGCAACGATCGGATCCAGACTCATCGTGGGCTCATCAAACAACATAATCGAGGGCCAACCGATCAGTGCGCGCGCAAACTCGACCCGTCGCTTCATGCCGCCGGAAAGTTCGTCGGGAAGTTTGTCTGCGTCGTTTTCCAAACTCACATAACGCAGCACCTCGCCAACGGCTTTCTCGATTTCCTCTTCCTGCCAGCCAAATTCCTCGAGCCGGTAAGCGGCGTTTTCGTAAACTGTCAGGCCGCTGAATAACGAGTCTTCCTGGAATACCATGCCCATCATTCCTTTTCGCACGGCGAGCAATTCCGACTCGTCGAGATTTTCAATCTCGCGGCCGCTGACAAAGATCTTTCCTTGGTCAGGTTGTAACAATCCTATTGCCAGGTGCAGAAGTACCGATTTTCCGGAGGCCGCTTTGCCGGTCAGCAGAATCATCTCGCCGCGCTCAAGTTTGAAGCTGATGTCTACCAGCGCGGGCTGATCGTCGAAACTCAACGACACGTTGCGAAATTCGATTGCAGGTTGGGAACCCGAGTCTGATGTTTGAGTAGCCATTAGTTTTGCCATCCAGACTATCTGAATATCGAAGACCACTCAATGCCCATGCGTTCTTCGGCAGCGAATTCTGTCCACAAAGGATGCGACAAGTCGCAGCCGACCAAAGGGTGACCGGTCACCGCACTCCAAAGATCCTATGATTTAGAATTTCCCGAGCAGGATGAGTACGCCGATAACGATAAATGAAAGCGCCGCGACCCGCTTCACCCAAATCAGCGGAAGGTAATCGCCGGCCAAACTTCCGACGACGACGCCAATCGCCGAGACTGCGGTCAGCGCCAGTGCCGCTCCTATAAAGACGGCCCACGGTTTCTTCGACTGGGCAGCCATCGTCATTGCCGCAAGTTGGGTCTTGTCGCCCATCTCCGCCAGAAATATTACGCCAAAGGTGGTTAGAAAGACTCGCCAGTCCATTTCAATCTCCTTAAATTAAATCGACAAGATTGACACGATTAACAGGATGGAGTCGGTTAAGTTAAATCGCGTTTCAATCTTGTTCATCCTGTAAATTCTGTCTGAGATCCGCCGATCTCGACTGTCCCCACGAATATCGAATCGCAATTCAGCTGGGCAAACCTTATCAATACCCGATGCCTTCGACTTCTTTATGCCTTAGAATAATCTATACTAACTCGCATTCTCGCTCTGCAGCTCACAGTTTATGAGCCAACACTCAAACGACTTTCTTGGCACTGAACGTTTTCGCATTCGCCGCCGGCTTGGTTCCGGCGGAATGGGCGTCGTGTATGAAGTACACGATAGAGAAACGGACAAAGTAGTTGCGCTGAAAACGCTAACGCGCACCGAAGCATCGCATATCTCAAGGTTCAAGAATGAGTTTCGCGCGCTGGCGGATGTCTCCCATCCCAACCTGGTAGGCCTTTACGAGTTCATGGCAGATGGCCAGCACTGGTTTTTTACTATGGAACTGGTGCAGGGCGTAAATTTTCTTGAATACGTTCGCCCCGGTTACCACGCCAGGAAGCCCCGATCTTCAAAAACTTCAACTCTCCGAAAAACCTCTCCCGATTCGGGTAGTGAGTTGTTAGCCGATTACGAAGCCGAAACCCGGCAG
>JALYTI010000206.1 GCA_030854375.1 Acidobacteriota bacterium
TGTTTTCGTAAATTCGATCCGTCTTTTCGTGCAGGTGAGCAATCTCCAGCTCAGCTTTTATATTTACCTCGTATTCAATATCGCCACGTACCCGGTCCTTCTCCGCCTGGCGGTTCTGGCTGATGAGTACGAAGCACGACAAGAATATGGCCTCGAGCGAAACGATCATTGTAAGCAGACCAAAGGGGTAAGGATCAAAAGCCGGAATGCCCAATGCAAAAGTGTTGATGATGATCCAGATGATAAACCAGGCACCGTTGATCATGAGGAAGGGCATGCTGCCACTAAACCACGCGATCCAGTCGGCGATCCGTTGCAGGGGCGTGGAATGGACCTCCATTTCTTCATTAACGTTACGCGACACGCGCGTGCGTAGGAGCTCATCAGCCTTTCGTGTCAGGCCGCTCAACGCCGCAAGCATGTGAAGCCCCGCTTGAGGTTTTCTTTGAAATAGCAAGACGAGATCATCGCGGTCGAGTACCAGCACCTCGCTATCCGTCAGTGCCAGGGCAGTCGCCGTACGCGGCCCTGAATCGAGCATTGCCAGTTCACCAAACATGTCGCCTGGTTCAGCCGTGGTGAGCACAATCTTCTGACCGGCCGTATCTTTTATAAACAGCTCGATCTGACCCACCCGAACAATGAAAAGCGACTCGCCGGGATCACCCGCCTGGAAAAGCGTGTGGCCTTCGGGCACGTTCAATTGATCAACAACATTCGCAAGCGCGGCACGATCTCCTTCATCCAGGTGTTCAAACATTCTGATGTTGGCGAGAAAATTGGGATCACAAGGCATTGACGGTTCCTCTCTATAGAGCCGGCTGATGCTGTAAGAGCGGCGGCATTATAAGCCATGTTGCCGGAATAGTGAGTTGGACATTGATGATCTGTCCGCAAGTGTTTGCCGGATGGCAGGCGATTCCCATTTATTTCCAGAGGTGGTAATCTCGGCGACTTGGAAACCAGAATTTCTCTTTCGACATACGTGAATAGGATGAGGCGCGATGGCCCGAGACCAAGCTACGAACGATCGCCTAACTAAGCTGCTTGCCCAGCTGATATCGCTGACTGAGAAAGGCGAGCTGCATTGGGAACGCGAGGTTGGTTCCGCACACAGATATGCGCGTTGGAAAAGTAATTTGCTTATTCTTGGCCCAGCGGACTCTTTGGGCCACACCAAAGCGCCACGTTATCTCTTTGTCACGCCATTTGATTCGCCTTCTTGCGTTGAAATCAATTCCGACGATGCGGAGTTGGGAGGCTCGCTGATGGAGCTGGTTGCGGTGGTTGAACAGACGAGCAAGAACGAGCCGCCGACAGATCCTTTTGGCCTCAGCGACGAGGTATTGAGTCGTCTAACCAATTAAATGTTTTGCAGACCCTAAGAATTGATCCCGTAGAAGCATAGGAGATTTGGCCCAATGCCTACCGACCTACTTCCCAGCGATGAAGCCGAAAGTCTTTCGCTCATTCCGCTCTTTAGGCGATTGACTCCCGAGGAACTCGAGCAATTGGCCGAGGGAGTCAGGCAGGTAAAATTCGACGCCGATGAGATCATATTCAGCGAACAGGACAAGGGCGACGCTTTGTATGTAGTGGAGTCAGGCTCGGTACGTATTTGGGTGCTAGACGAAGACATGGAGCCGGTGACGCTAGCCGAACTTAAACCCGGCGAATTCTTCGGCGAACTTGCAGTCCTGGATCGTGGAGCGCGCTCAACTAATGCGACGGCGATTGTCGAGACAACGCTGCACAGACTAAGCAGCGACGATTTTCAAAAGTTTCTAATGGAGCATCCAGATGTGGCCATCGATGTAATCTGCGAAATTGGGGCTCGTATGCGGCAGACCAACGTCCTGGTGTCACAGCGGGCAACTCGTAACATCAACGTGGAAATGGAGCAGCGGACTACGATAGGGCAGCGAGTCGCGGACAGGGTCGCGTCATTCGGCGGATCGTGGACGTTCATCATGATATATGTGGGCTTTCTTGTGGCCTGGATGGCTTTCAATACCTTCGTTCTTGTTCAATACGGGCATGGAGAAAATGGCGCCCAGTTTGATCCTTATCCTTACATCCTCTTGAACTTGATGCTGTCGATGACCGCGGCTTTGCAAGCGCCGATCATCATGATGTCGCAGAACCGCGCAGCCGAAAAAGATCGTCTGGCGGCGGAGCAGGATTTCAAAGTGAATCTAAAAAGCGAGTTGATGCTCGAAGAGTTAATGCGCAAGAGCCGCGGCCGCGACAGCCAGATTGAGCAAATTGCGACAATGGTGAAAGAGATGTATGGAAGGCCGAAGGTCCAGTAGCCAAATTTCGTATTCGCCATCCGGCTCGGGTCGCACCAGAAACTTAGCCGCGGATTAACGCGGATCTACGCGGATCGGAAAAGTCTTCAATCAGCTCACTTGCTGAAGTTCGTTCTGATCCGCGTTCATCCGGCGTAATCCGCGGCTAGTTTTCGTTGCTTCGAGTTTGCGCTACTTAGGGAGACTTGTTCGCGCCTGCGGAAACTTTCGTTGATGTTCTCGTGGCTGGAATCCTGGCGGGACCAATTTCGCCTTTCGGGGCAACACGGCCATTGCGAGTCAACGCAATCCGTTTATCGCGGCTGGTAGCTTCGTCAACGGCGACTTTGATCGTGCGAAATGAGCCATCCCTCGCTTTGTTGGTGGGATTGTAAGCAAGCACGTATTGAGTGCGCAGGTCGCGCACAATCTCATTGGCAATCTGCGGCAACTCGGATAGCGATTGGGGAAAGAACGCGCGCCCTCCAGTCTCGGTGGCGATCCTGTTGATCAGGTTGACAGCTCTATCGCGCGGGCTCTTACGAATGAGACCCCCTTCCTTGTCGAGTTCATTGACAAAGCCGATCACATAAATTTGCACATCCTCTTCACGCAGTCGCTGGAAGAGTTGAGGCTCTTTATAGAAACTATTGCGGTCCTCACCGTCCGTTATCACGATTAATGCACGCCGACGCCGGTCACTATCGTTTCCCTTTTTGTATTCAGCCACATGCTCAGCAGTGAGATAAACGGCATCGATCACAGCCGTCTGTCCGCCTTCGACATAGAGACTCTCCATACCATCCATTAACAAATCTTTGTTCGGCGTGAAGTCCTGGATTGTTTCGATCTTATCGCTACTGATGAACCGCACCAGAACGGTTTCGTCACCAGGCTTATTGCTGTTAATGATATATTTTCCAGCATCAATCACGGCCTGCAACTGTGAACGCAAAGATCCGGAAGTATCAATCGCCAGCCCATAACTAATCGGTACTTCTTCACGAGTGAAGGATTCGATTGGCTGCGAAACTCCGTCTTCGAAAACATGAAAATCGTTTTGGCGCACGTTGTCAATCGGACGGTTGTTTCGATCGATGACGCGAACGTTCAAAGTCACAAGCTCGGTATTGATCTTAACGATGCTGCCTTCGTCGATGTCTTCATCGGGCGGCGTCGGAGTAGGTTTTGGCTTAAGGATAGGCGCGGGCGGAGGCTCACCCAATGAGGGTGCTATCCGGTCATACGGTGTTGGTTTCGCATTCGGCGGAGGAGTGGCACTGGACCTGGGAGCCGGCGTCGCTTGTGCGGCCGGCCTGCTGATCCCTGGTTGAGTTGTGCGCGGAACTGGAGTCGGGGTAGGTTGCGGAGCGACGGCACTGCGACGTGGCCGATCCTGCGACCTCGCTACTGAAACTAAACTAGACCCAGTTACGCCCGTAATCGCGAAAGCGATCGCCAGCGCCACAAGAAATCTTCGTTGCTTCAAACTGTTCATAAGTTCTTTAATAAAGCTCATTAAACGGTAATCCTAAGAAAATAAAACCCTAATAGCAGCTCAGGTCCACAGAACCTTCGCGAGATCCGCCAGTTCTACCCCAATTCTACGTAAGTCTAACCCTCACATGGGCGCATGGGAACTCTGACGGAGGTATCGAACGAAGGGGAGCGTGTAAGCGCGCTCATCATGCAATCCATTGCCGACGTCTAAAAGATGCTTCGGGAGAGGTAATGCGTTGCCGAAATCGGAGGAAGCGAGATCGACCAGAAAAATATCAACGAGCGCCAGGAATCGCGTAATAGCCTTCTTTTGATCGTACGAATAATTTCGGCAGGCCTCGCGGCGGAGTCACTTTCACCTTGATTTTATGCCAGCGGCCATCGTTCGTGAACTCCGCTGGTTTATAACCAATCGAATACTGGTGACGCAGTTCGAGGGCAATCTGCTCAAAAATATCGTCCATTTCGGCAGAGCTTCGAGGGAAGAATGCCTTGCCGCCGGAAACACCTGCGAGCTCATCCAGAATGCCCTGGCCTTCCATCCCCAAGGGGCTCCCGGCATCGCCGCCACTCAGAATGCCGATTCCGTAGAGAACGACATCCGACTCCTTGAGAACCCGTCGCAATTCGCTAAACGTATATCGGGAATTATTATCCTGGCCGTCACTTATCAGGAGGAGAGCCCGCTTCGGATGGGAACCGCGCTGAACCTTTTCAACTCCGAGGTAGCAAGCATCGTAGAGAGCGGTATTGTTTCGAGTCTCTACGAACGTGAGTTTGTCTAGGACGGCGTTTCCGTCCCGGGTTTTATCCAGAAGCAGTTGAGCCCGGGAATTGAAAGCAATTAGAAAATATTCGTCGGAGTTGTGGCTTGTCTGTATGAACTTGGACAGCGCGTCGCGTGCGCGCTTAATCTTATCGCCACTCATAGATCCTGAGACGTCGAAGATTACTCCCACGGAAACGGGCGCATCATCATCGCTAAAGAACGTTATTTCCTGAGGCTTTTTCTCGTCGAGCACTGTAAAAGCTGACTTTGCCAGTCCTGAAACGTATCGCCCATACGTATCCGTTACCGTAACTGTAAACGTAATCAGGTCGGTATTGACGATAACAGGGCCATCAAGCTCATTTCCCTGTTTTTGTTGGCCGTTCGCGGGTGTATCGACTTTCGGAGGGGTTGGAGAGCTTATTGGTTCGGCTGATTTCGGTGCGCTCTTGTTCTGAGCGTTCGCGGCTACTTCAAGTGGCGGCGAACTGAATAGTAGGGCAAAGATGAAAAAGAAGAAGATGGAAGCAATCCCTAAAAAGCGTCCGGGAGATAAGTGCATGTGACCCTCGAGTTCTCGCAAGCTTTCAGTTGTTCGCTAACCAGAGATGGGGCTGCTACACAGATGCCGGAGAGGGAAAGACTGATGCCCGGGAGCTGAAATTCTGTAGATAATTCAGGATGGCTGACGTGGGAGACCTAGCCTGCTTTTCAATTCCAGTCTGTGT
>JALYTI010000207.1 GCA_030854375.1 Acidobacteriota bacterium
GTGAAGTTCTGCGCCAGTTTGATTTGCGAGCTGGGTTGCCACTTGCGTCGCGGCCGCAGATGATGGACGAAAGTTTGTCGATAGGAGCACTCGGTTCAATCGAATTTCGCTACGACCACCTTTGTGTTCTACAAAATCATGTTGGGGTGGACGAATTGTAAGTACGGGACAAGGGGCCTCAGCTATGATCTCTTCAGCCGTCGATCCCCAAAGCGCGCGTGCGAGGCCCTTCCTACCGTGAGTGACGACAGTAACAAGGTCGATATTATAGTCGTGCACCGCCTTGGCAATTTGCGGAGCTGGATCCCCTTCAACAATTACGGGCTCGACCTCAAGGCCCTCGAACAATGGATCGGCCAGTAGATCTCTGACCTCAGTCCTTACTTGCAGGAGCCATTTGTTTTCCTGCTCTTCAAAAACGCGTGCAGGAAGGGTTAATAAATTTGGTGGAACGCTCGCGCTCTGAACACTAAAGAGTACGACTCTTCCGCCTCCGCTTCGTGCAAAGGCTGCCGCATACTTCAACGCCGCCCGTGCGTGAGGCGTGAAATCCGTCGGCAGAAGAATGTTTCTGAACGGATACATTTTTCAGAAGTCCGTAGTCGTTTTTGGGTGGTCGCCTGTAACTCGCTAGCGGTTCATCGCTATCTGAAATCCACCAACGGTTGGTCGCCAATACCGGAGACTGGTCATTACTCAAAGTACTTTCCTGCCGGCGATTCTATTTAACTGAGGCGTGAACTGCGCAAACGGATTCTCTTTTTGACGCGCCTCCGCGGCTAGATCAACTACAAGTTGTTCGCGGAAGCGCTCTCCGTCCTTTGCTGAAGCCACTTTATTCACAACTCGCCGCAGGGCTTCGGTCAAACCCGTTACGTAAATGGTCGCGGTCGGGCGATTCCGCTGCTGAACTGTTGCGTCACTATATTGAAAGCCACCCGTTGTCGGCTCCAAAAAGGAATAGTCATCTGCGATTTCTATCAAGGCGGACTGAAATCGCGCCGCGAAGTCTTCACCAGTACCTTGCACGCTCATCTCAATGGCGCGAATTAATTCGCCGCTGGCACGCAGTAGAGTATCCCAATCCACTTCTTCGAAAGCCGGTTTGTTTGTTTCGACTTGATCGCCCACTCCTAATGACGATTCTTTCTCCGTAATATCTGTGGCATTCGCAGAAGAGGTTACGGTGCTCAATTGCTTCGCCTCGTGCGCTCCGGTCGCCTTTTGGTGAATAGTGATTAGCCCGCCGGGGTCCTGTGCTCGTACCAGCAACCGCTCCATCGCCTCCTTGCCCTGCGCGTTTCGGCCGGTTGAGTGATCGCTTTCCCATACGCTTGGTTCTTCGGAGCCGTAGATAAAAACGTCTGCTTCGTACTGGTCAAGCATCACTTTGACGCGGCCGACAAATCCCTGCTGTTGCAAATGCCGGATCAACGCGCCGAGTTTGACGAAACTGGTGTCGAGGCTTTCGAGTCTTATTGTGTTGTCCATCGTTTCGCCGCCGAGTCTAGCAAGAAATAAGTTACCGGGAATAGGCGTCAAGCATAGAACCTGCGAAAAAGGTCTGATGGGCAATAGAAAATGACGAAGTTAGTTCAATATCCGCTTAACGGCCCTCTCGAACCGGATTTTTGCTCTGGATTTCTTTCCGCGTTCCGTGCCAAACTCCGCGCAAATCGATGAGATAGCTTGATAGCCTGTCCTATCTTTCGTCATCCTTGCGGAGTGGAAATGATCGAAGTAACTGACATTGTTAAGCGCTATGGTCAGAACACCGTACTCAATAAGGCGACGTTTCAAATTCAGGAAGGCCAGTTGACGACCATTCTTGGCCCATCGGGTTGCGGGAAATCGACAATGTTGCGCTGCATGAACCGTCTCGAACGTTTTGATCGAGGACGTTTGCGTATTGGCGACGTCGAAGTCGTTGGAAGTGAGGAAAAACAATTATCCGCGGCTGAAGAAAAAGAGGTAACCAGGCGCCTGCGGCAGCATGTCGGCATCGTCTTTCAAAACTTCAATTTGTTTCCACATCTGACGGTACTTGGCAACTGCATACAAGCACCTACGATCGTCAAGCGAGTCGATCGTGCTGCCGCTGAAGAGATTGCCCGCCACTACCTCGATAAAGTAGGACTAAACGACAAGATCGATTTCTATCCCGCCCAACTATCCGGTGGTCAACAGCAACGCGTAGCCATAGCCCGCGCGCTGGCTATGGAGCCGGCGGTCATGCTGTTCGACGAGCCGACGTCGGCTCTGGATCCACAACTCATTCAAGGCGTGGCGCGCATGCTTCGCGCGCTCGACGACCTGGGTAAAACCCTGGTTGTTGTTTCTCACGACATGAACTTTGCACGGCGCATTTCTGATCAGGTTATCTATTTCGAGGGTGGCCACGCGGTCGAATCCGGTACCGCGCAAGATGTTTTCGGAAATCCACAACGACCCGAAACGCGTGCCTTCATGCAGAGCTTTCACGACGAGGACGCGCCTGATGAAGAGGTGGCGACGAACAACGGGGGAAGCGCAAAGCTGGATGTTGCAAAGGGAACCCGCGGCACTCTTGGGCAAGAAGAGTAAAACTCACATGACTAAATTTGCGGGCAAGCCCACGCCAATGCTTCCATTAAAGCTGCCATTTAAGCTTGCCGCGAGTTTCATTCTTCTGATCTTGTTTCAACTCCCGATATTTGCACAGTCGGGGCTGGAACGTGTACGCAGGAGCGGTGAACTGCGCATCGGCACTGATGCCACTTACCCGCCGCTCGAGTTTATCGATCAAGGACAGTTTGCAGGGTTCGAGATTGATCTGGGGAATGCGATAGCGCGTGAAATGGGCGTGCGCGCATCTTTCATTAACTCGAGTTTCGACGGGATATTTCCCGCCTTGCAGAATGGCTCATTTGATGCCGTCCTCTCATCTGTCACGATTACTCCCGAACGCAGCGCTTCTATGCTGTTTTCGGATCCTTATTACTCCTCGGGCCAGCTAATCGCTGTGCGCCAGGGGGCCAGCGGTATCGGTAAGCCTGAGGATCTTGTTGGGAAAAAGGTCGGAGTCCAGATCAACACCACGGCCCAACTTGATCTTGAAAAACGTCAAGGCGCCACCGTGGCCATTTATAACACTATCGATCTGGCGATGCTGGATCTAAAAAATGGACGCATTGACGCTGTTGTTGGCGATGCGCCCGTGCTGCGTTACATGATCCGGCAAAGTTTTCGAGAGTTGCAGACCGTTGGTCGAAGATTTACGGACGAGAAGTTTGGCATCGCCTTTTCACAGTCGAATGATGACTTGCGTCGAGCTGTAAACGCGGCGCTCTGGCGGGTGCAAGACAGCGGTGAATATGACCGTTTACACGAGAAATGGTTTGGTGAAGCTGCTGAGAGGGAAGCTGACCAGGCGGCAAGTAACGCGCGCCCAAAGACATTTGATGTGAGTATCATTCGCCGCAGCTGGCAGTTTTTCCTAAAGGGCGTATGGCTTACCGCCCGGCTCGCGTTTTTGAGTCTGCTGCTCGGTCTGCCCATTGGTTTACTCTTGTCGCTAATGCGCGTGCAATCCTCTCGCTTGCTTGCCGCGCCGGCGGCGTTGTACGTCGAAGTAATGCGAGGAACGCCTCTTCTGGTTCAGATCCTTTTTATCTATTTTGTGTTGCCAATCTTCGGCATACACCTGCCCGCTTTCACCAGCGGCGTCATCGCGCTCACGTTGAACTGCGCGGCCTACATTTCAGAGATTTTCCGCGCCGGCATACTTTCGATAGATGCCGGTCAAATGGAGGCGGCACGCGCGTTGGGCATGACGTATCCCCAGGCCATGCGCAGAATTATCCTGCCGCAAACTTTCCGCCGAGTTGTGCCACCACTCACAAACGAAGCAATAGCGCTATTGAAGGATTCGTCACTGGTATCAGTCATTGGACTGACGGAACTTGCGCGTTCAGGACAGGAACTCGCGAGTCGCTACGCCGCTCCGCTAACCATCTGGCCCGTGGTTGCTGTCTTTTATCTTCTACTGACTTTTCCTTTAACGCGTGTGGCAGAATATCTTGAAAGGCGCTGGCGACCGGTAACAAGAGCTTAGCGGAAAGCCAGCCTGTTAAGGAACGTAGCATGAACGCGCTTCCCATCATCATCGGCTCGCTCTGTGTTATCGCTATTGCCTATCGCTACTATTCCGCATTCATCGCCGCGAAAGTACTCGCACTTGATGATTCACGCCCCGTGCCATCGCAAACGATGTTTGATGGGCACAACTACTATCCGACTAACAAGTGGGTGCTGTTTGGTCATCACTTTGCCGCCATTTCCGGGGCTGGTCCGCTGATCGGTCCCGTGTTGGCCGCGCAATTTGGTTTCCTGCCGGGACTCTTATGGCTGGTGATCGGAGTGTGTATCGGAGGCGCAGTCCACGACTTCATGATCCTGGTGGGCAGCGTTCGTCGCAAAGGAAAATCACTTGCCGAAATGGCGCGCACGGAGATCAGCCCGCTGTCTGGTTTCGTCGCCGGCGTAGCGATTCTATTCATCGTAGTGATTGCTCTTGCAGGTTTAGGCCTTGTGGTCGTGAACGCGCTGGCGGAATCTCCTTGGGGGGCCTTCACGGTGGGATTCACAATTCCACTTGCGCTCTTCATGGGTCTTTACATGTATCGCCTCCGCAAAGGAAAGATTGTCGAGGCGAGCGTGATCGGTGTCATCGGCTTGCTGGCGGCAGTTTATTTCGGCGGACGCATTGCCGATTCCTCAGTAGCTAACGCATTTACACTTTCACGCAACACGTTAATCATCTTGATGGCCGCATATGGCTTTATCGCATCCGTATTGCCCGTTTGGATGCTTCTATGTCCGCGCGATTACCTGTCTTCGTATTTGAAGATTGGCACGATCGGCTTCTTGATAATCGGTGTCATCCTCGTGCACCCAAATCTGAACATGCCGGCATTGACTCCTTTCACTCAGGGCGGCGGGCCCGTGATTCCCGGCAGACTATATCCTTTTGTCTTCATCACGATTGCTTGCGGAGCGATGTCAGGCTTTCACGCGCTGATCTCCTCTGGCACGACGCCGAAGATGATCGCGAAAGAAAGTGATACTCGTCTAATCGGCTACGGCTCGATGTTAATGGAGGGCGTTGTCGGCGTCGTGGCGTTGATTGCCGCGACGTCTCTCTTTCCAGGCGATTACTTTGCTATTAACACTGCGCAGAAGACCGATGAACAAAAAGCCGCCTACGTGAGAATGGTGGATGAACACAGT
>JALYTI010000208.1 GCA_030854375.1 Acidobacteriota bacterium
GTACATCAATTGCCCTATCCGACCGCCCGAGAGCCCATGCAAATATTCTAAGCCGCATTGCCCGTGACAAGGTGCGTGATGAGCAGGTGCATATTTTCGGCCGATAGAATTTCCTGTTCACCGAAATTCAAGGGCGCTTTCAAAATGCAAAAACCGTCATCCGAGTGTTGTCCAACAAACTTCTTCCCGTCGGCCTCAGTTCTAATGGCGCTTCCTTTGATCCGCAGCGGCGAGGCAAAAACTGCATCGTCCCAATGGACCACTAAGTCGGGAATGCGCTGCGCGAGAGCGTCCTCCACGCGGTATGCTGTTCGTATTACTTCGCGCACCAGCGGCCTTCCGTCCTCTGTGGTGGAATCTCGGAGCGCTTTTTCCAGGATGTTGCACGTTTCGTCGTAACACTCCGCTGGTACGATTCCGCGCGCTTCCCTTCCGATAAGATTGATCCTGATCCAGCCGTGTTGATCTGTCGGCAATGCAAAGGCTTGGGTATGATTCCAATCATAAAGCGGCAGCATCGTGGTGAGTGCGAGGCGGTGAGTTACCGTGGGCGACAAGATTCGGTAGTAAAGTTTTTTTAACCACTTCGGCGATCGACTCTTCAACTCCGCCACAAAGGCCCTCGATCGATCGGGCCAACCCTGACTATTCCAGTTAGCAAACCGCGCAAAGCCCATCTCGCATAGCAGCGGGGCGAGAAAGGCCGGCACTCCGTGTGCCGGTTGCATACCGTGGAGCGAGAAAACCATTACGGCTGTTTCATCGCTGACGGCCTTCATGAGTTCACCTATCTGGCGATCAACTTCACCGTAAATGTCGTCCAACGGATGCCTGGTATTGTTCAGATTCGCAAATTGATCGGTGCGATAGACCTGATGTTCCGGTTCGACGGTATGCCAGAGATAGTGTGCCGAATGATGTATTTCCGTGAAAGCAATGAGGGAGAGTTGAGGGCGCGTCTCGGTCAGCAGACTTCGCGCGAGGGCACCTCGGAGTTTTATGCCCTGCAGACACGCATCGCTCAACTTCTGCAGATTCTTGTAATCGTGTGGTCCGGAGGCGGATGGGTTAACTGAGAGCGGATGCGGTGGTTGTTTCGCAATCAGATCAGCTACGCGCGCGGGGCCAATTTGGGGTTCATACTCGACCAGATCATGGGGACCCCATTCGGAGATCTCAAAACCATCAGAGAGACCAACCATCGGCATGAACGGTACATCCAGAACCCCAACCGAGACGCCTCCTTCCGCGAGTCGCTTCCAGAATGGAGCCACGTTGCTTCCACGGTAGCGGCTAAGGTCCATCGTCTCTGCGTGCCAGACCCACTCCCCATAGACTCCGTGCACGCCGGGACCCTGACCGCTCATGAACGTCGGCCAGACTGAACCACTTCCAATACGGGCGGAAGACTCGACCTTCATCCATTTACCGTCCCGCAGCAGTCGCTCAAGTGTGGGCATCCGGCCCTGTTCGATCAGCTTGCGCACTAGTGTTGGTTCAGCGGCGTCAATGCCGATGGCTAGTAACCGACCACCGTTATTCCAGGTCATGAAGTAGTTCCTGCGGATTGATGGATCTTTGCTCAGTCGCGGAGCGTACACATGCCTCCAGCACAGCCATGGTTTTCAAGTTGTCGCGCCCGGTTACTTCGGCTGCTTCGCCATGCAGTGATGCTCGCTCAAGTTGTCGCAAAAGAATCTGTTCCTCTGTAACCTTTCGAGGCCCACGCCTGACAATTCGCGGTAGTTTGCCTCTCTTACACAACACCAACCATCGCTGGAAGACGTGAAGAGTTGCTCGCTCTCCTACAAAGCGAGCATAGAACTCCTGCCCGCGTTCAAAGAATTCGTGGCCGCTGGATTCGTAGGTCGCTGAATAGAAGGCGCGCGTCTCGTCTTCGAATGAAAGCATCACGCGCATTGAAGCTCCCTGCGGCAGTTGGCCCCAGGGAAGTGTAAAACTCTCGGCAGTCACATTTGTGACTTCTTTTCCGAGGATGTAGCGCAAAGCATCAAGATGATGTACTCCAACACCCCAGAGAACATTGTGTTGAAGTTGAGCAAGTGAGGCGGGCAGATGATGGGGAGGGCGGTAATATTGGAAAACTACCATGCCCACGCGTCCCAGGGTGCCCTCGCGGATGAGATTCCTTGCCGCGCGGAAGGAACGCATGTAGCGATAGTTTTGCGCGACCAAAAGCGTAGTGCTCTTCGCTTCAGCCAGCGACACCAGATTGGCAGCCTCGCTCAGATGAAGGCTGAAAGGCTTTTCGACCAACACAGCGAGCTTACGAGAAAGTGCTGACTCGCAAGCCGGCGCGTGGCTTCCGGCTGCGGTAGCGACTATGACAGCCTGGCAGCCGTCGTGGTCCAGCGCCCTTTCTACATCAACGAAACACTGTTGCTCAGGAATTTGCAGCTGTGCAGCTGAACGTTGGAGTACATTTGGATCAATGTCCACACACCCGGCGAGTTCGTAGGCGGGGGATGCCCTAACTTCGCGTACCCAATCCTGCCCGCGTGCGCCCAGGCCAACAACGACTACTCTAAGCGCCATTCGTAAGGTCTCCCATCCTTCACCCGCAGGCTGGCAATAAGATCGCGGGAACGGATAAACGAACGCAGGAACAGCCGCAGGCTGACGGGACTTATGCTCCCCCATGCTGCCGAAGCTAAAGCAATCAACGTTTCAATGTTCCATTTCAAAGACTTCAGCGCAAGCATATCAGGCAGTACTCCCGGTGGCTGTCCCGACCAAAGGCGCATAGCCCCCAGCATATAAAAGGCAGCCAGGTCTGCTCCATTTTGCGAGTACCTGTCGGTAACGGAGCGCACAGCGCGTGCACCATTAAAAAGCGTGGCATTGTAGGAATGATAGCGAAAGTGGTACAGAAGGTCTGGAAGCGTGACCACGCGTCCTGCACTAGTCATTTTGAAAAAAAAGTCTTGATCCTCTCCACCCGTGAAGTCCTCACAGTACCCTTTAACAACTTCGAAAGCTTCTTTGCGAAACATGGCTGAGCCATGAGCGAAAGGAATGTATTTGGAGCGACGCACAACTCGCCATCGATCGCGTGGGCGAACCAGGTTTCCCTTTGCGTCAATGCCATCACAAAGCGTCCCAACAGCGACAACATCGGGTCGATTTTCAAGAACAGCCCACTGCCGCTTCAGTCGTTCGGGATGGGAGATATCATCAGCATCCATGCGCGCTACGATCGCGGCGCGTGCTTTTGAAACGACCGTATTTGAGCTGCGTGACAGTCCTTGCTGTCTTTCGCTTTTGAAAAGATGTATTCGACTATCCCGCTGCGACCATTCATGCAACAATTCACCCGAGCCATCCGTCGAAGCATCGTCGAGAATTACAAATTCAAAGTCGGCCAGGGTTTGATCGAGAATGCTTTTGATACTCTCGTTAAGAAATGGCCGTGCGTTGTGCACAGGCATAACAACGCTAATCAGGGGATTCGCCGTTAGGTTCATGGAGTTTTCAGAAGCGTACAGGGGGACAAGTGTAGCGGCTCAAAGGACGGCTTGGCTAATTACGAGAGAGACTACTCCTTCACCAGCAATTTTTCCTGGGGGAACATCGCCGCCATTCCTTTGTGTTGCCAACAGCGGACAGGCCCATGTACACGGCGAGAGCAGGCTGTGCCTTTCTTTGTTCGCGCGCCACAGAGATAAACCTCCTCCTCGGCCGTAATCGGTGAAGAGTTTTTGACCTTGGTCGCGTTCAATTCAGAATCCGTCGCGGCGTCTGAGGTATCGGGGTTTTCCCCGTCCTTAAGAGGTGAGTCAGCTCTTCTTTCGATAATCAGCGGAGGAGGGGCAGGCCGCCGAGACCGGCCCGTGATATAGCCGGCGCTAAGCAGAGTTACCACCGCAAACAACGTCGGAACAATACGTGTCTTAAGCAAACGCTTGGCGCAATCATCGCAAAATCGCCGGCTTGTCCACAGATGCCATCGCAGGCGCAGAAGTTTTGTGCCACATTCGGAGCAGAAGTTTGGTTTGTACATAGTGAGGACTCGTCATCCAACACCAACGATCCCCTGGAGGTGTGGTGACTAAACACGGTTTTGCCGAACGGTTTCACACTTCCGGTGTGCTTCCGAGGTCCCGCAAGCAACTCAAACCACAATTGGCGCGTCCGAAAATGGCGGCTGTACTGGCTGATTGTAAGGATAAGCGCGGGACTGCCTCTAGGGCGTTCATGCGGGCATCGGTTTCGGTAATTGCAAAAAGTCTTGCTTGCCAGGATACTCAATAAACAAAGGTGCGAAAATTACTTTTTCAGATGAAGCATTCATTTTCTTCCAGGACATCTCTTTCGCACGGTTGTCTATTCGCAACTTTTCTCTTCCTGCTCTTGTTGATTTCAGGCTCAACGACCGCCGCGCGGGCGCAGGAACCCGACGATGTCGTGCGCACAGATGTCTCGCTGGTGCAGTTGAATGTTGGGGTGGTCGATCCCCGAGGGCGTGCGATTACCTCGCTCTCGCGAAATGACTTCACGGTTTACGAGGATGGCATCAAGCAGCCTATTCTCAACTTCGAACCAACGGACGCGCCTTTCAGTCTGGTGCTGTTGTTGGATATGTCGGGTTCGACGATTAATTTTCGCCAGCAACTGAAGCAAGCCGCGTGGCGCTTTCTTGATGCGCTCGCGCCTGGGGACCGCGTGGCGGTGGTTCAGTTTAATGCAAAAGTAAAAAGTCTCACTAGATTTTCCACAGAGCGAAAAAAAACAGCCTACGCGATCCAAATTGCGGACGGCGCAGGCGAAACGCATTTGTACGAAGCCCTGAAGTATGCTTTGAATGAACTGGACAAGGAAGGTAAACGCCGGAAGGCGATTGTCGTTTTGACGGACGGACTCGATACGCTGTTACGCAACTCCGATCGCGCCTCGGGAGCGAGAGCGCAAACTGATGAAGAAGCAATTGCATCGATCGACGCTAAAGCGAGCAACGCGCTTAACTCAGTTCTTACTTCCGCTGACCGGCAAGGCGTTACAATATATCCACTGGCACTTCCGTCGGGTGATCCTAAACGCCTACCCCTTCCCGACCCGGTAATCACCGGAATCTACACTGCTGCGCGGACGCGTTTACAAAGTCTTGCGGATCGTACTGGCGGGAGGCTGAACGAAATCGAACGGCTGGACCAAATGGCGCGATTGTATGCTGAAGTGGCCGCGGATTTGAGATCACTTTATACGGTAGGCTATCAGCGCCGCAGCGATCGGCCGCGCGACGGCAGGTGG
>JALYTI010000209.1 GCA_030854375.1 Acidobacteriota bacterium
TGTATTGGTTGTGCTGATTGGGCTCGCTGTACTGGTGGCTTCCTTACGGCGTAGCGAGCCAACCATCGAAAACAATAGTGCGCTCGCACTCCGCGTCGCCGGTCCTTTGCCCGATTATGTGCCGGAAGATCCCCTTCGAAAGTTCTTTGGGGGCCCGGACCAGTCACTATCCAGTCTTGTTCTTCAATTCAAAAAGGCGAAAGTCGACAATCGAATAAAACTGATCATGCTCGACGTGAATATGTCGGGAGCTGGTTGGGGAAAAGCTGAGGAGATTCGCGATGCCATCGCCGACTTCCGCTCCTCGGGCAAACCTGTCTACGCCTACATGGAATACGGGATGAACAAGGAGTACTACATTGCCAGCGCCTGCGACAAGATCTATGTCGCTCCTCCAGGAGAACTATTCATTAATGGCCTGGCAGCCGACGTGATGTTCTTCCGCGGATCGCTCGACAAGCTAGGTGTTTATCCTGACATTTTCCAGATCGGAAAGTACAAAAGTGCGGGGGACACATTCACACAAAAGCAGATGACTGACGCGCATCGGGAATTCATGAACGCGCTTCTGGACGATCTGTTCAACCGCTACGTCGAAGCCATTGCGAAAGCTCGCGGGAAATCTCCTGAAGGTGTGCGCGCAATCATTGATAACGCTCCCTATAGTGCAGCACAAGCGAAAGACGCTGGACTCGTTGATGGCGTTGCTTACCGAGATGAACTAGAGAAAGAGGTCAAATCCAGGCTCGGGTACAAAGAGACCGACGACTTGCGCCTCGTGAAAAGCTCAGCTTACCGCGAAGTCGAACCGGAATCACTTGGTCTCGATAAAGGTGAAAAGATTGCCGTGATTTACGCTACCGGCGACATCGGATCCGGACAATCCGAGAATAGTCCGACCGGCGGCCAGTCGATTGGGTCCGACACGCTGGCAAAGGCACTTAACGATGCTCGCGATGATAAGTCAATCAAAGCCATCGTCATCAGGGTCGATAGTCCCGGCGGTTCAGGTCTGGCATCGGACATTATCTGGCATGCGGTAGAAGCAGCGAAGCAAAAGAAGCCGGTGGTGATCTCGATGAGCGACGTTGCGGCTTCAGGTGGATACTACATCGCCGCCGGCGCAAGCAAGATCATCGCTCAACCATCTACGATTACAGGCTCGATAGGAGTGGTTGCCGGCAAACCCGTCGTGAAGGGGTTATACGACTGGTTGGGAATCTCAAACGAATACATACTTCGCGGCAAACAAGCCGGAATGTTTCGTGAGACGGAGAAATTCACTCCTGAAGAACGAGCGAAATTTGAAGATTGGATCAAGAACACTTACTACAACGACTTTGTGCCAAAGGTGGCCAAGGGTCGTAATAAAGATACGGCTTACATCGATTCAATAGCGCAGGGCCGCGTATGGACCGGCGCGCAAGGCAAAGACAAAGGACTTGTCGATGAGTTTGGCGGTCTGGACCGCGCCGTTGAAGTTGCCAGGGAGCTCGCGAATATTCCAAAAGACAAAGGTGTCCATCGCGTGATTCTGCCTCACCCCCGCACGTTCTTGCAGGACTTGCTGCGTAGCGACGACGATGAGACGCGCAGTGGAAGCACTCAAAGGGAACAACAGCGCGCCGTGATTGCGGCACTGCCCGAGGATGCGCGCCGCGCTCTGCGTTACATGATGTTGCTCGATCGCATGAAAAGTGGCGAATCGATGCTGCTGATGCCCTTTGAGATACGAATCAAATAGGGACGGGGAAAAGGGGAACAGGGTAAGGGGGGAACGATCGCCTTCACCTTTCCCCTTTCGCCCGTGGGTTTCACCTTTTCGCCTCCCCCCTTTCCCTCTCTTCCCTGTTCCCCTTTATCCCTTTTCCCCCGTGATCTTTTCCATTCCGCCCATGTAAGGTCGCAGCACTTCGGGAATTACGATAGATCCATCCGCTTGTTGAAAATTCTCCAGAATTGCAATCCACGTCCGTCCTACCGCCAGCCCTGAACCATTCAACGTATGCACAAACTCCGGCTTCGCTCCACCCGCACGGCGAAAGCGAATCTGCGCGCGACGCGCCTGGAAGGCTTCGTAGTTAGAGCAAGAGGAGATTTCGCGGAAAGTGTTTTGCGATGGCAGCCACACTTCAATGTCATACGTCTTCGCGGAGCCGAAGCCAATATCGGCGGTCGACAGTGCAACTGTGCGATAGTGGAGTCCAAGCTTCTTCAGGATCACTTCGGCATCGCGCGTGAGCGACTCGAGTTCGTCATACGAATTTTCCGGGAGCGCGTATTTCACCAGCTCGACTTTCTCGAACTGATGCTGGCGGATCAAACCTCTAGTGTCCCGTCCATAGCTACCGGCTTCGGAACGGAAGCAGGGAGTGTATGCAACCCATCTCAAAGGGAGCTGCGAAGCGTCGAGTATCTCTTCGCGGCAATAGTTGGTTACCGGGACCTCCGCGGTCGGCACCAGGTATAATTCGCGTTCGTCTGTCAGCTTAAAGAGATCCTCTTCGAATTTTGGCAATTGCCCCGTACCGAACAATGCCGCCCTGTTGACAATGAAAGGTGGCAAAGTCTCCTGATAACCATGTTCACGCGAATGGACATCAAGCATGAAATTTATCAAAGCTCGTTCCAGCCGCGCGCCCTCTCCGTTGAGTATGGCAAAACGCGCCGCCGCAATCTTTGCGGCGCGATCGAGATCGAGAATGCCAAGCGCGGTTCCCAAATCCACATGGTCCCTGGCTTCGAAATCAAAATCCGGTTTCGTCCCCCAGCGACGGACTTCAACGTTTGCCGATTCATCCTTACCAACAGGAACGGTCTCATGTGGAATGTTCGGCAGAGACGCCAGCATCTCGCGCATCTCTCTCTCAGCCTGATCTCGTATAGCGTCTGCTCGTGCAATCCGTTCCTTTAATTCGTTCACACCAGAACGCAGTGGTACCGCGTCTTCGGGTTTCCCTTGTTTCATCAAGTCCCCGATTTGACGACTCAGCTGATTACGCTCCGAGTTGAGCCTGTCAGATTCGCCAATCGCATCTCGGCGTCCCCGGTCCGCAGAAACGAACTGCCTGAGCAAATCAATGGTTTCGTCTGAAGCTTGTCGATTCCGAAGACCGGTATCGACTTTCTCGAGATTCTCGCGCACGTAGTTCAGATCGAGCATTTGTTCTATTCTCGCAAAATATGGTATGAGAATCGTCTCTACTATCGACGAAGAAAACTGACGCTAGCCGAGTGCGTACACGCATGTCAAGACAGCCCTCAGTTTCATTATCGTTAGTGTAGGCTCGGTGTTAGTCACTCTTAGTTCCCTGCCGACCAAGGTGGGGAGGGTTAGGGGTGGGGCTGGACAAACCGTCACGCCTCTCCCCAGTCGCGTCTCCGCTGGGCGGAGAGGGGAGTTTCGGGGTCCGCAAATGCCAAAGAGGGTTCGCAAAGCAGTTTTTCCTGCCGCCGGTTTGGGCACGCGTTTCCTGCCTGCAACCAAATCGTCTCCGAAGGAGATGCTACCGCTCGTCGATAAGCCGTTGATTCAATACGTAGTGGAGGAAGCAGTCGCATCAGGAATCCAATCCGTCATTATTGTGACCGGGCGCGGCAAGAGCGCTATTGAGGATCATTTCGACGTTTCGTTCGAACTCGAAAGACTCCTGGAAGATCGCGGGAAAAAGGATGAGCTGAAGGCGATGCGCGCCATCTCCGAATTAGCGCGCATTAGTTATGTTCGCCAACGGGAGGCGCTCGGCCTGGGCCACGCGGTACTACAAGCACGCGACCTGGTTGGTGACGAACCATTTGCCGTTATGCTCAGCGATGACATCATCGATTCAGAAACGCCCGCTCTAAAGCAGCTACTCGATGTCTACGAAAAATATGACGCTCCCGTACTCGGGACAATGCAAGTCGCGGGTGAAGCAATTTCGCGTTTCGGCGTAATCGATGGCGAAGAAGTGGAAGATGCTGTCTATAAGATCAAGGACATGGTTGAGAAGCCACGTTTTTCCGAAGCGCCTTCTGACCTGGCAATCATCGGACGGTATGTACTGACGCCTGATATCTTCGATGAGATTGAAAAAACCCGACCCGGCGCCATCGGTGAGATTCAAATTACTGACGCAATGAGATCGCTTCTCAAGAAACGGCCATTCTACGCCGTGCGTTTTAAGGGAACGCGTTACGACGCGGGCGACAAGCTTGGGTTTCTAATTGCGACAGTCGAGTTTGCGCTGCAACATTCTGAGTTGGCGCCGGAGTTTCGAGAATATTTGAAGTCGTTGAAACTATCATGAATGCTTTCAGAAAGCTCACATGAGAGTCTCTGTGGCAAATTGATAGACTAGCATGCCTGATCAAAAACAATTCTCTGGCCGCCTGGCCATTGTCACCGGAGCCACGCGTGGCATTGGACGTGCCATAGCATTAGAGTTGGCCCATCGTGGAGCGGATGTCGCATTCAACTACGCGAAGAGCGCGGAGGCAGCCGAGTCGCTGACCAAAGAAATTGAAGCACTCGGGGTGCGCGCCCTCGCGTCTCAATGCGACGTAGCAAACACCGAAGCTGCCGCGGAAATGGTAAAGCGAGTAAAAGACGCTTTTGGGCGCATCGATTTCCTCATCAACAACGCCGGCATCACCCGCGACAATCTCATCCTGCGCATGAAGGAATCCGACTGGGACGAGGTAGTGGACACAAACCTTAAAGGCGCCTGGAACTTTGCAAAAGCGGCACTGCGAACGATGCTCCGGCAAGAGGGTGGCGGATCGATTGTCAACATTTCTTCGATCAGCGGCGAAATTGGGATGGCAGGACAGTCAAACTATTCGGCGTCGAAGGCCGGAATGATTGGTCTCACGAAAGCTCTGGCGAGGGAAGTTGCCAGTAGGAAGGTCACGGTCAACGCATTAGCGCTCGGCATGGTAGCAACTGATATGTCGGACGTGCTCGATGAAACCTACCGCGCGAAAATCATTGAACAAATTCCGCTGGGCCGCTTTGCCGAGCCGGATGAGATCGCCCGCATCGCCTGTTTCCTGCTTTCCGACGACGCGCGATACATCACGGGACAGGTAATCCAGGTCGATGGCGGCCTCGCGATGTAGGGGGCAGTAGCCCGACCATCAGGAAGGGCGTTGCCTCCGTGGGGCAGTAGCCCGACCATCAGGAAGGGCGTTGCCTCCGTGGGGCAGTAGCCCGACCATCAGGAAGGGCGTTGCCTCCGTGGGGCAG
>JALYTI010000210.1 GCA_030854375.1 Acidobacteriota bacterium
CCACAGAAGTTCGTCTACCGCGGGTTGCAAGAAAAATGGATTGCCAAACCTGAAGCTGGGAGCAAAACCTACGCCTGTGTCGGCGGGAACGCTCGAAGGTGTTGCCAAGCGCGGGCGCAACTCGCGCGAATAGGAAAAATGAGCTTCGTTTAGCTTTGTGGGTGAAACTGTGGTGAACAGATTGAAGTTGAGATTGTTAATCTTCGAGGGGCCTTCGATACCATTGGCGGAATTACCGTATGTCGCAACGTCGAAAGTCTGATTCGTATTCTTCGAGTAGTCGAAATTGTATGAGATGGCCAGTTGATTCGAGTGGTTAATATTGAAATCAGTCTTGCCTAAAAACGCGTAATTTCTGATTGGGTGTCTTACCGGCAATCCTTCCTCTTGACTCACCCTGCTTCGAATGAAGTTGATCAATGCTACCCTCTGACAATCGGGGTTGCTATTGATTAAAGCTTCGTTTGCGGGATTTGTAATGACCGGAGCGGAATTTGGACATGGCGTGGGGCCGATTGGGTCGCTCAGGTTAGCACGCGTTAAGTTCTCACGAATGCCCTCAAACGCAGCAAAGAAAAATGCTTTATCCCTGCGTATAGGCCCGCCGATCGTGCCGCCAAACTGCTCGCGGCGAAAATCCTTGAGTGGTTTGCCATCCGATGCCTTCGCGGTCAGCGCTTCAAGACGTTGAAAATGAAATAGACTGCCATGCACTTTGTTAGTGCCGGATTTACTAATGACATTGATGACACCGCCGGCTGTGCGGCCGAATTCCGCGCTGGCGCCGGTCGCCACTACTTGAAATTCTTTAACAGCTTCCAATGTAATGTCGATCGCCGCGCGCTGGCCACCCAGTTGCTCACCGAAGAAGCCATTGTTGTAATCGCCGCCGTCAAGACTGACGTTATTAAAAACGCCACGCTGTCCGGCGAAAGTAATTTCGTCACCATCCGGACCCTGAACAACGCTGACTCCCGGTGTCAGAGTTAGTAGATCCTCAAACTTGCGGCCAAGAATGGGCGTGGTACTTACCGCTGTTTCATCCAGTGTGGTGCTCGATTCTGTCTTGAGCGTATCGATCGTCGGCACGGCGGTGATGGTGACTCGTTCCTCCACCTGAGAGATTTTCATTGATACGGGAAGATTAAGGGCCTGACCAACCGTGAGGGGGGCGTTCTCAAGCACCATTGTTGCGAACCCCTGCTTCGATACCGTCACGCTATACCGGCCGGGCGGTAACTGCAGCGCGACAAACTTTCCCTCCTCATTACTGGAAAGCGTAGTCGTAGCATTTGTACCGAGGTTCTTGATCTCCACATTTGCACCGGGCACAGCGGCGCCGTTTGTATCGAGCACCGTACCCTGGATAGTACCGCTGGTAATTTGCGTTTGAGCTACTACGCTCGCCGCAAACAACAGCATCACAAGCAGAAAAATACCCGGACCTTTGGCCCGCACAGCAAAGGCGTGAAGCAAGGCGTTGCGCATGGTTTTCTCCTATAACTTAAGTCGTGGGTTGCGATTCAGATTGTGTTCAGAACGTTTGGTGGTGGCCCTCTGCGAAGTCGGCGTCATCTTAGTTAAGCGACTCAGGCGTGTCAATAATTGTTTGGAGGTCGAGTTGTTAAGACGCACCTGGAGAATGGATGCCGGCAGTTCACTCTTACATTTTTTCGGAATCGATGTAGGCTTCCGGCGCCGATAGCGCTTCTTCCAATCGCGCCAAATACCGCCCCACATGCAAGCCATCCATTAGTGCATGGTGTACTTCTACCGAAATCGGTAAGTGTACGTGCTCATTCTCTGTTGTGAATTTGCCGAATGCGATCTTGGGGACTGAATCCTCGCGACCCCAGTTCCGCGCATGTGAAAAGCTGGTAAAAGACAGCCAGGGCAACACTGTGAAGTGAATCACATCCTCCCTTTCGCTAGGCCTGAAGGCTCCGTCCCCGTATTGTGCCTCCTTCACCGAACGTTGCGCTTCGCTGATGAAGTTTCCGAAATTCTGGTCGTAATTGAAATACGCGAGAGTGAAGGCCTCATTTGGCAGCAGCACCGTAGTGCCCCCGTGAATCACGTCGTAGACAAGAACCTTTCCCTCTTTCAAGCGATAGTGGAATGATTCAATCTCGTTTGCCACTCTTAGTGCGAAATAGTGATAGGCCAAAGACGTGCTTACGTCAGGGAGATCGCGAAGCAGCGCCACCAGCTTAGTAACCTCGAGCCGCGTGCAAACACTGAAATATGGCTTGTCAAAGCCACGGAAGAACTCAAACACATCGCGACGCGCCCAGTTTGCTGTATCAAGATACTTTGCCATTGGAGATGGTACGGGTTTCAACACTCCCTTATTTAAGAGTGAACAACCGCATAAATCCGCGGCTAATATTCACGGCAGGAAGAAACCAATTACAAAGCGAAGCAATCCTGCTCCTAAGATGACCCAGACTGCATTCGGTCGGAGGCGTATCAGTATTGCTCCGGCGATGATTGCAATCAGCAGACCTATCCAACTGTGAATACCTGCGCGGCCGATGCTGATACCTGCAGCGACAAGTAAACCTACCACTGCCGGTGTGACGCCCCTCAAGAACGATTGAACTATTGTATTAGTATGAAATCGTGCCAGCGACGACCCCGCTACCACCATCATGAGAAATGACGGCAGAAAAATACTGATGGTCGCCACCAGGGCGCCAAGCGTTCCCGCCACGCGGTAGCCAATGAAAGTTGCCGTGATCAAAACCGGACCAGGCGTGATCTGACCAAGAGCTGTAGCATCAACGAACTCCTGGTGCGTGAGCCAATGATGAGAATCAACTACCTCCGCTTCAATCAGAGGAATCATGACAAAGCCGCCGCCAAAGGTAATCGTTCCGATGCGCAGAAAAATCGTTGAGAGTGTTAAGAGCAACGCAATCTTAGCCAATACCGGCATCGATAGACCAAGCAACACCGTGGAGCCCAGGATCTTCTCCGAAGACTCTGGAGCGTCCTCTCCATGATCATTTTTTGCATCATCGCTTGTGGCCGTTACGGTTTCGGGTGGAGTCAATGCCGCCTGACGAACACGTTCCTCGGCCATCGCGCGCGTGAGATAACCCCCAACAAATTGAGTTCCACGTAAACGCCGGCGCCGTCTTTGCAATGTCATGCGGGCGGCAATGCGTTTGCGCCGCGATCTGACACCACTAAGTTGACCCAGTTTTCTTAATTGCTTCTCAGCAAACGAATCGATAAAGATGCCGGCGAGACCCGCTGCCAGCACTACCTCGATCACGGTTGCACTGAAGAAGGCAACAACAATGCAGGCGATCACCGCAATCAGCCATTGCCACGGTTTTATCAGGGTGTTGCGGCCCATGCGCCACGCCGTCACGATTATTACCGCGACCACGGCCGCACTGAACCCATGAAAGAGACGGTCGGTATCCGGTAAGTAGCGCAGATGACGATAGAGGATTGCCAGCACAATCATCATCAGCATCGAAGGCAGAATGAAGCCCGAGATAGCAACAGCTGCTCCCCTCCAGCCGCGCACTCTTAATCCGACATAAGTCGCCGTATTGCCGGCCGCTGTGCCCGGCAAAGTTTGCGCAAGGGCAAACCCGGCAGCGAATTCCTGCTCAGTGAGCCAGCGCCGCTGCTGCACTGCGAGCGTCCTGATTTGCGCGATGACGGCGAGTCCGCCGCCGAAGCCAACCAGACCAATTTTTAGTAATGAAAGGAAGAGGCCGCCGAGTGTAGGCGTCTCGGCAATGCGCTCAAGTTCTCGGCGAGTTTCACGCACGCGCGTGCGCATCTTGCGCGCGCGGTTACTAATTCTGCTTGCTCGCTTATCGACCTGAGTCAGCACTTTGTTGGCTGACAGACTATCACAGCGTTGACGCCATGTTTACTTTGCGGCGGATTGAAATTAGCCGCGGATTTACGCGGACACACGCGGATCAAATCAGAAATTAAGAAGAACCGGCTCAGCAACATTTTTGCAGATTCGTGTAATCCGCGTTTATCCGCGGCTAAGATTGTGAGCGGGGCGGTAGCCCGACCATTAGGGAGGGCGCCGGGACCGATGACCCTCCAATTCATGCTGGTGAGCGGCAACGACGCCCTCCCTGATGGTCGGGCTACTGCCCCCGTTTTCCTCAACCAAAAGCGGCGCCGAGCCGCCGCACTCCAAAAAGTCATTAGAACCTGACAACCGTGTCCAATTGCAGCCGTTTCGTGGCGGTATTGAATGAACCCGGCGGCGTGGCAACAAAAGGACCAAACAGTCCATGTGTACGTTGCGTGATAATTCCGGTAACCGTAAATGTTACGCGTGGATCAGCGGCATAGGAAAAAGTGAAACGGTGAGCCCGAATATCCGACTGTTGCGTTATATCAGACCAATTGAAAGGCGTAAGAACTGCGTCTTTTTCGATACGCATAAAAGTGTAAGCAAGCAACATGTCGCCGCGCGCTTTCGTCTGCCCGACTTGAACCTCACCCCAGAAGCCCTGATTTTCTTTATTGGGAAGAATCAAATCCGCACCCCCGGGTCCCGCCCTTACAACGTCATGTGTCTGCGTGTTAGTGACCAGATTTAAGATGAGCGTAACGGGAAAGCGTTTGCTATTTTTGAGTTCCAGACGGGCGAGCATATCGATAAGGTTGAAACCTGAAGCCAGACGCCCGTCGCGATTTACAGCGTTGTTGCTGGCATTGGTAATCCCTAAATTTCCATTACCAGCCACCAACAAGTCACGGGAGATCGACACCTGAGTTGTCAAAGTCTGTGCAGGCGTTGCCTCAGTGGCCGGGATCGTGATGGTTAATGGAAGTTGCAACTGGTTTCCGAAAACCTGTACGGGTGAAATGAACTGCGTGCCTGAAAAATACAGATCAGCTACGGAAAGATTGAGCGCTACTTTGGGGCTGAATTCCGCACGCGTGCGCACTTGCCCACCGAAGAGCGCCAGATCGCGACCACCGCGGCGTGACTGATCCACGTTGACTGTGCCATCGCTATTCCGCACAAAGGCAGAGTTTCGTTCCAGGAACGGCAGTTGCCAGGCAACAAAAGTAAGATCCTTCAACTTAGATTTCTTAAAACCCCGCGAATACGATTCATTGAAGCCTTCGACCATCAGGTCGGTATCCATTGTCATTTCAGTATTCGTCCACGGCGCTTCGAATTTGCCGCCCTGGAGTCGCAGGCCCGGAGCCCGTCGTGGCTTATAAAT
>JALYTI010000211.1 GCA_030854375.1 Acidobacteriota bacterium
CTCCGCGGGCTGGTTGAATCTAATCCGTTCGTTGAGTTTTGTCGCCGCACAACTCTTTGTGCAAAGCCACCTTGAGCTTGTGTTGTTTTCTAATCATTGGGCCAGCCGCCGCCAGACATTCGCTTCACCTTCATTCTTTATTAGTCGTTTGACCTCGGCATAGGCAGCGGCGTAAGCGATTCGCATGTCGTTCGCCGAGTTAACAGCGTCGAGCTTATGCTCGAGCTCTTCTGTGGTTATTCGCGTGCGTGGTTCGTAACGAGCTACCAGGTGGCCTTCACCGGCGAGGTGTAATGCGAAACCTTCCGCGAGCCATCGCGGCGCGCGGCCGTGGCTGAGAACGTCGATTAAGGTATGCACCAACTCGTGACGCAATGTGGTTTCGAGTACGCGTCGCCGCTTAAGCGTTTCAAGCGGCTGGAGTTCAATACGACTTCCTTTCGTCGCTGCTGCCGCCCATGCAGGTTGGCCTGTACGTCCAACAAAATTTCCGGTCGTTTCGTTGATAAAGATTTCCAGAGAAGGGAATCGAACGGTAATTCCCACCGCCTCGGCGCGACCGATCAAAGATTTCCGGCTTGACTGGAGAAAGGACAGTAAACCTTCTATCTCACGCTGGCTGATACTGTCCGGGTAGCTAATGCGAAAATCTTCACTGCGGAGCGTGCGGCGGCTGGTTGCGGGAAGGAATCGGGAGGCGGCAGTTACGTTTCTGAGTTCAGAGTGCATGGCATTGTCCCAAAACAGATCCGCAAAAGTTCGGGGCTTAGTGAAGGACTCAGCGGCTTTGCCGCAGCGCAGTGCGGAAAGGCTCTGCCTTTCCGAATAGTAGTCGCCCTTGTCTTGAACAAGGCTGCGCCTTGTCGGCGAGGCGGAGCCTCGCATGAAAAATTTTGGAGGTTCCACGGAAAGGCGGAGCCATTCTGCACTGCATGACGGCAAAGCCGCAGACCAGCCATTCGCATTCGGAACGCTTGAGTTTGGCACGAGTTCCGTTTTCCCCGATCTCGCCATTCCTGTCTGTGTTTCCACGATCGTGGATGGAAAGTACTTCGCTAGAATTTGCCGGTAACTTGCGCCTCGGGCAGCCATTACATGCGCGCCTTCCTGACACAATCCAAGGCCGTGGCCGAACCCCTGACCGCGAAATACGAAATTGGATCCTGAACGGGCGATCTCAAAACGCGAACTCTTAAGATAGTTCCAACCGAGAACACGGCCGACTATGATCTTGAAATCCCACCCTTTTACAGTTAGCCGGCGGTCGCCTTCGACAGTGATCAACTCTGCCCGGCCACTGGCATCGCGGCGAGATACAACTACGTCGAGCAGACGGTTGCCTACGTCGGTACGTGAATCGGTTTTCAGCGCCTGAAGCAATTGAGCTTGAGATAAGACATCCGTCCAGGAATGATGTGCCTCGCTCGCGCAATATTCATCCCGGATACCCTTTAAGTAAACCGGTGCATTCCCGCCCCACAAGGTCGCTATGTTTGCCGTGGCCCCACCGCACGAAGCACTGAAGTAAGAATCAGCAATCTGATTATTGTCGTCACGCAAAACTTCTCCTGCGGTAGATTCGACAGCCTTGAGTACAGCCGGTGAAACATCGCTCGAATCCGAGTCGACGGGCCGATACCTCTGGCAATGGGTAGTGGTACAGAAGTCATAGCCATCGCGGGCATGCCGCCCAATATTCTTGAGCGCGTAAGTTCGGCTGGCGACAGCCAGTGCTTTCAGCGCTTCCGGCTCACGCTCCATACTTCCCTCAACCGCGACGACACCGCGCACATAGTCCTCAAGAGAAACGCGGAGCGTGGTATTTTCGCGAACCAGATGGATTCGAACCAGCGATGCTGATCGTACGGAACCCTGAGACGCGCTGATGCTGGGTCGGTAAGAATCTTCGTTTAACGCGCGAATTTCTTCCGCGGGCTTCCGCGTCCCAACGCCTCTTCGCCTTTCCATCGGCACGCGCGCGTACTCATCGAAAATAGGTCGCGCTAGTTCAGCGGCTTCCGATCCGTGGGCCTTCGTCAGGAAGACAAGTACGGCGAGCTCCACCTTATCTGCGGCAAGCTCGGAACCATCATTAACACTGTCGTTGGTTGCGGCATTCAATCGGGATGCGAATCCCACAAACCAGCCCTGCGTACGAAAACCGCCAATCTCGGTTGCCGTGCCTGTTTTGCCAAAGATGTAAAGGGGCAAAGAATAGAGCCTTGCTGCTTCGGCGGTGCCATAACGAACAGCACCACGCATCCCTTTAACAATTAACGTTCGGTGCTCGTCCTTGATTGAGAGACTTGCCTGAGGCCCGGGAACAACAGCCGCTGCAGAAGAAATATGGGGAGTAAAGAGATGGCCGCCATTCACCAGGGCGGTATAGGCATTGATTAGTTGAATTGGTGTTGCTTGTACGTAGTCGCCCTCACCCATCGCGTTCTCCGGACGCCACGTGTTGTGCAGCAACTGGCCTCGGGCTTCATGATTTTCATTGATACCGGTTTGTTTACCGAATCCAAATTCATTGAGCGTGGAATTAAAGTCGGGTTCGGACAATCGCTCACCCACTTTGCCAAAATAGTAATTGCACGAATACGCAATAGCTTCGGTGGGGTTAAGAGGGGACAAGTCGCGTGGATGCGAACAAGTAGTGTGGAATTCTTCGCACGAATACTCTTCGCCGCAAAGAGTACGCGATTCGTCGTTGATGACGCCCGATCTGAGCGCCGCCAAAGCGGTGAAAGGTTTAATCGTCGAACCTGGACGAAAGGTTTCTTCAAACGCAAGTTTGGAATTTATTACCGCCCTGATACGTCCGGTTTGCGGATCCATAACTATGATGGTGCCTCGTCGTTCGCCGAGGGCGGCAGTCGCGGCACGTTGGAGGCGCTGATCCGCATTATCGACTTCAACTGCGTTAAGCTGCTCGGAGGAAGGAACGGAGAAACGCCAGTGCTGCCTCGCCATTAACGCAATCGTCCAGCCCGAAATCGCCACACAAATAGTGACTGCGCTTAGAAACAATAGGCGCATGGAGCTGAGCCCCGCGAGTCGTTCACGAGGACTATTCCTTAACACGTCGCGAGCGAGCATCAAGCAGCCTCATTTGCTGGATTATTGAGTGAGTTTCTAGAAAGAAACGAGAGTGCCCTAACCGTAATCGCCCACCCAAAGAGGGTCAGGGCGAAGACTATCGCCAGTCTGATGACAAGAAATGAAATCTCCAACCACGCATTCTTTGTCGGGGTCGCTTTGAAAAGCAACAAATAGGGAGCAATTCCAAAGATAAGAAAGCCTGCCATATATATAAGGACAGACTGAGGAGCGAAAGCCCGCGAGAGGTGCCGATGCAACTTCCTGATTGCAACTCCCAACCCCTCTCGAACGGTAGCGAGCCAAAGATGAATTGCGGCCAGGGGTAAGACAAGTCCGAAGACCAAGTAACGAACGCTGGAGATCATGGCAGCTTTCCAGTCTATTGGTTTGGCAGCCTCACGCGCCTTTGCCATCGTAGCCAGTGGACGGAGTGGTTCCGCTGAATTGTTAATCCCGGCGCCGAAGTGGTTTTGCGCTTTTGCCAGGAGGTACGCTATGAGGACGGCCAACGCGATCAGCGGCAAGCTGATCAAAAGCAGCTTCCAGAAACTGGCCAGCGACTTTTTTAAGAATGACCCCACACTTGGTTCTCCGCTGTCATTGGCAACCATAGCTTGCAGCACAAAGAAAAGAATCGGCGCGGCTATTGCCAGTACAAAGGTCAGGATTACCTGAGCGATACTCGCTTCCTTGACCGCCACAAAGAAGTAGAGTGCTGCCAACAGTGAAGCGTAAACAATTGCGACCAGCAACATCGTTCGCCAATTGGTGAAGACGTTGCGCGCGGCCGCGGCTATCGAATGGAATGTTTCTGCCAGCATCTTTAATTGCCCTCTATATAATCCGCCCCTTAACGAAGCAGATATCGCCCTCGCAGTTATTTCCTCTCCAGGAAAGTCATCCTTGCGGAAGCAGTATTTGATTGCGTCGTTGGGCGATACATCAACTCGGCGTGCGCCGGCGCTACGCGAAACTGCCCCGGCACTTGCACGCGCATTGCATATTGCAGGGTTGCATCGCCATCAAAGTAATCAAGGAAAAATACTGTTCGGTTGTCGCGAAATTCTCTGGAGCTATACCAGTCTGACCAGTCATGACCGGAGGTGTAATCAAGATTTAGATTTCCTACGCTCTCAACCTGCTCAGCGCCGGCGGGAATTGGATCTTCGATCATCAAATGGCGCGCCTTCGCTCCGTTAAGTTTCAACCTGACGACGAGTACATCGCCGGAATGAATTTCTCCGCGCAATGGCTCTGCTTCCCACTTAAGCTTGTCACCATCGTCCACCACGCGCAGACGAAGATACTCGCGCGTGACGTTCAGGTCGGCCGAACCACGGGCTGCGACATCTTCTTCGCCGGTGTAATAGTCGAGCGACGTTGAAAAATAAATCAGTCCCGGGCCACGCTTTACCACGCGCACTTCATTGCTTCCGGCAACTTCGGCTGCCTTGCGAGTTATTGAGAACGTTTGCGAAGCCGCCGCCGAGGACACGTGTTGCGTAAGGACGTTCTCACCGTTTAAATAAACTTCTACGTCGTAGTCCGGCGAGAGCTCGCGACTAACTTTCAAGTAATCGATCAGCCCGAAAATCGCGAACGCCGTGTCCTTGGTGGAGTCCCAATAAAAGCTATGGCGACGATTCGAAACCAGCCAGCGTGCCACACGAGGTAGCACGGAACTGTCAGGCTTAATTCGAGCGAGGGCTTTGAGGGACAGCGCTGTCGCTTCCGTGTCGTTCGATTCCGCAAAGTCGAGCATGGCTTTGCGACGCGACTCCCAATGCGCAGAAAGATCGTCCACCGTGGCAGTTCTTTCAATCTCAGCTGCCACTTCCCGCGCGCGCTTGTCGTCCTTGTGTTGTTTCAAGGTTAAAGCCAGCAGCGCCCGGCCGTAGGGTTGTAAGTTGTTCCGCTCCCCAAAGATGTTTTCCAGTTGGCGACTGTCGGTGCCGCCGCTTTCCTCGAGTGCATAGACCATGAAGGCGCGAGTTTCCAGATCGATCTGCGTACCTGCTTCAGTAGTTCCGGATTCGAGCATCAGTTTCAGTTTGTCGCGTCCCATTCCGAAGCGACCCTCATCTACCG
>JALYTI010000212.1 GCA_030854375.1 Acidobacteriota bacterium
ACGTCAACGTATTGTTGAGTGCTCCCTATCGCGGTTCTTTTCTTTTGTGCGGAGAGTGCTGGATAGACGCAAGCAAGAAGACAGAGTGTCACCAAATGACGGACGATGATTTTCACGTGAGCTTTTCACCTCCCCGTAGCTTTATTGGGACTCCTTCACAGCCGTCGCACCCGCCGCCTTACGACTCTTCATATATCGCCTCATCGCTGCGATTCGCTCCTCGGCATCAGGTATACGTAGGACCACCTGCTCCAGGTGGTGCAGATAAAGATATGGAGGAACACCCGGCATCGCGCGCAACTCCGAGAGAAATGGCTTGAGCTTGGCATACACGGCCACGTGCTCAGTGTTTATTGCATTGAACATTTCGTCGTTAATGGCGCCGAATACAACGAAGGCGGCCGCCATGTCCCAGTAAGAGGCGACCATCCGAAAATCTGCACTGTGTTCGCCGACAAGGGCGTTAAGAATATCCTGTGTGTTCTCCGGATAGAAACCGATTGCAAACCAATCACGAGCCTTCCGCATGGTTTCCTCGCCACGCAACTCATACAATTTCAGAATACCCATCATGCTTTCATGTTCGGTGGTCATTTAAGTCAATCCTTTCGCAGAAGTGGTTCAAGCTACTTTTCGTAAATATAGTAAATGGCGCCCGCGTAGTCATCAGTTAAGAGAAAGGCGTCTTTCCCAAAACTGAAAATATCGACCGGCCGACCGTGAACTTTACCGTTTTCAATAAATCCAGTGATGAAGTCTTCAGGTTGGCTTGAGCGGGTAGTGTTGCCGCGCAGCCGCACCACGCGGTAGCCGCGAGTCAGACTCCTTTTTGTGGAACCGTGGAGGGCAACCAGAAAAGAGTTTGTTAGCTGACCCAGTCTTTTATTAACGGGGTCAAAATACTCAAACCCAAGAGGTGAGCTGTGCGCGTCGAAAGCTGCGTAAGCTCGTGGGACAGTGCGACAGTTCCTTCTGCTGCCGCGAGGGTTAAACTTCTCATCCGGGTATCGCCCTATCCCGGATTGGTAGCAGTAAGGCCACCCGTAATTCGCACCATCCTGGACCAGATACATAGTGTCTGCAGGCTTGTGGTCGCCCAGATGATCGGCGCCCATGTTCGTGGCAAACAAGCTGTCTTTGATCCAGCGCAGGCCGACGGCATTGCGTAATCCGCGCGCAAAGTATCTTTGATTTTTTCCATCAGGATCCATTTCCAAAATAGTTGCACGCACTTCTTCAGTCTCTTCACAGGCGTTACAACTGCTTCCCACCGACACGTAAATTTTGTCGTTGCCACCGACGGCGATGGTACGCGTTGCATGCCAGCCTCCGTATTTATAGCTCAACCCGTAAGCCGGAAAAGTGGCGAGCACCTCTGGCTGTCCCTTCGGAGAATCGTCGCCGGCGGTATAGTTGTAGCGCACAAGGCGATCGGTCGTCGCTAGATAAAACCAGTTGACACCCTTTGCATCGGTGTAAAAAGCCAGGCTGTTTGGATTTCGTAAATGTGAAACGTAAGGTGTGACCTTCCTGAAGGTTTTGCCGGCGGGGTCGAATTCGTCGAGGATGTAAACTACACCCTTCTCGTTGTCCGCCAGGCTGTACATATCGGTAACGAAAATTCGACCATCCGGACTCCGGGCCATGAAGCGCACTCGCCTTAATCCTTGTGCGGCGACGCTAATCTCAAATCCTTGCGGAAGATTGAGATCAAATGATCTATCACCTGAAAACGAGACTCGATGAGCCACGAGCTTAGGTCCACGCGCTTTTTTGTAAATGGTATGCTTAGGGTTCTCGATGCTGGTTGACCGGGTGGTGAAAAGCAATAACCCTGAAGAGTGAATTAGGAAGAGAACGATGCTGAGTACTATTGTCGTTCCAGGCATGAGACTAATAGCTGAGATGTATTAAGACGATCGTCTGCCGGTAAATATCGGCTAGTATTCGAACCTATAAGATTTGGAGCGTCCGCTTAAGATAATAAAGCCCATGTACCTTATTCAACTACTGTTGCCTCTCTACGATAATGAAAAGCGGCCTTTCACGCGTCTTGATTTCGATAGCGTACGGAAAGATCTGACCGAGCGTTTGGCGGAGTAACGGCTTTCCTTCGCTCTCCAGGTGAAGGGTTATGGAAAGAGAACGACGACAATGTTACGCGCGATGACGTCGTAATGTTTGAGGTGATGACGGATGAACTCGCCGAATCCTGGTGGGCAGCGTATCGAGAGGGTTTACAAAAAAGATTTCGACAGGAAAAACTTTTGGTTAGGGCGCTAATGGTGACCAAACTCTGACGCGAGCCTGGGCCTAATCTCCCGGCAAACGCAAGACAAGAACCATGAAAGCAGCGTCAGTGCGGGGCGCTGCTGAAGTACTTTTGTGGAACACCAGCCAGAAGCAAAGCGCGCCCCGGTTACCGGAATAACGAACTCCTGTGCCGAAAGCGGCCTAAAAAGCACAATCAGTCAAAGTGATAAAGGACCTACCAGAATGACCACTTGGTGAATTCCTGTCCTACCGCGCCACTAATAGAACCCGTGCAAGTGCATGAAACCCTTTATCTTTAGGCTCGGGCCTGATGGCACGGAAATTGGTATCTGCCTCTGGTAACCCAGGCTCCTCTCTCTTGCCCGGGCATTCTTCCTAAAACAGCGAGGGTAATGAAATGAGTGCGACAACCCATGCCAGAAGCAATAAAGTCAGTGTCCGGAGCAGGCCGCTGCATGTATCTCAGAGGACGGAAGGCTTTGATCTGAGCCTTTCAGATCGAAATCAACTGCAGCTGCAAAAGCAGGTTGATTCAATCATCAAAGGTATCAAGGGTTCGAGTGTGGCGGAGGCGATTCAGCACGTCTTCATTAGCCTATCCCGAGTACGCGATGTACTGCGCATTGTGGAAATCAATGTAGATGAGGGCGGCTCACTTCCGGTGACACTCGCCGCATTTTCGCTGGTTGACAAGGAGTCGAAATCCCTTGTCCACTTTATCGAAAGGCACACCTCCAAAATTAAGAGTATTAAAGGACCTTTGCGCCATGCGCTGGACGGCACAAGCTTCGCCCTCCGCCACGAGTTGAAGAGGGTCTTCGGCCACGACCTCGCGGCAATTCATTCAGAGCTGCAGGCCGACGAGGTTAGACCAACGATCATGAGAGCGCACGGACTCCTGAGTAATTGCTTTGAGCAGTCGACGCTCACTCTCGTCCGGGTGTTTGACCCCTCAGTCAGCGGTCAAATCCTGTTTTATGATTTTCGGAATCGACTGGAACAGTCCACCGTGCTGCTCAACGACTTGTCTTCGCTTATGCAACTCACGCAGCAGGCCGAGGACCGGCCAGGCGCCGAAACGAGCAGTTTATTAATCCGGAATTTGAAAGCCTTCTGCGATGGCACCATGCACTCCCTCATGTATAAAGACTGGGACGAGTTTGAGGACATTGCGAGAGAGGTAACTTCCAGTTATGGCTCTGCGCGACATACCTTCATTCTGCATTGCTTCGCGACGTACCTGGACGCGCTGATAAATCAGGTGGGAATGCGCGGAGTTCTCAATCAGCAGTCACCGGCGCGCCGCCAACGGAAACCGGCGAAGAAGACGCGTCGACGCCGCCGTTGATGTTTGCGACTCAACGTATTCATTAAGCCTTCTCACGAGTTCTAAGGAAGCCCGGACGTAGCACGTTACGTCCGGGCTTCTTCTTGTGTCTTCCTCAATCCAAAAGTTCCGACGGTCGTTATTTGCGCAACCTATGCGAGCATGTTGGCGTCGCGAAAGATCACCCACCGCCCAGCTTTCTTTTGAAGGATCGACAGGGTGTTACCAGCGCGCTTGTTCGGCGCGCCGGCGGTCTCGCGATCACGCTGGCGCGCGCGCAACATCCCATATAGGATCGCCGCCCATGAACGATGCAACTTCTGCTCAGTTATCGGCCATCGCGAAGTTTCGCACTATGCACGAGTCCGGGTGCTTCGTCTTACCTAATCCGTGGGACAAAGGAACTGCGATGTATCTGCAGCATCTGGGGTACGAGGCGTTGGCTACAACGTCCGCAGGCTTCGCGTTTGCTCAAGGCTTGCCTGACACAGCTTCGGCGATTAATCGCGACCAGATGCTCGCGCACATACGCGAGGTTGCTGTGGCGACGCCGCTACCCGTCAATGCGGACTTTCAGACCGGGTACGCGGATTCCCCCGAAGGCGTCGCCAGGAATGTGACGCTGTGCATCGCTACGGGAATCGCAGGGCTCTCGATTGAGGACGCAACAGGACAGCCCGCCGCACCTCCGACACAAGCTCTCTACGACATTGGGCTGGCAACCGACCGCATCAGGGCAGCACGGGCCGCGATTGATGCTTCAGCCATTCCCGTGATACTGACGGCCCGCTGTGAAGCCTGGCTGGTCGGACAACCTGATCCGCTCCGCGTCGCCATTGAGCGGCTGGTCTTCTACGCTGAAGCAGGCGCCGATTGCCTGTATGCCCCGGGAGTTTCTCAACCTAAAGAGATCGCCGCGATCGTGAAGGCAGTTTCTCCGAAGCCAGTCAACGTATTAGTCTCCAGGCCTAACCCTGCAATGTCAGTCTCCCGACTCGCAGATCTTGGCGTTCGACGCGTTTCAGTCGGATCCGCACTGGCGTTAGTCGCATGGGGAGCGTTCATCCGCGCGGCAGAGAGCATCGCAGCGACCGGCTCATTCGATGCCTTCGCGGACGCGGCTGCTTACAGCCAGCTCAATGACCTTTTCACCAAACGAGGATCGTGAAAGTGACTCAGATAGTGACTGAGATGAGGTATAGCAGGAATCCCAGCAGGCGCCGTGACTAACAGGCGGTGATAGTCAGTTTTTCTTCTGAAAAGTAATGGTGACCCTCACACTCACCTGATACGACGCCCTCTACCGTTTGTCCAACTTTCAAATTACCTGCAGGAAGGTTGAGAGCAGGATTGACCGTCTCACTACCCCCGGACGCATCAACGTAGAAAGATGCGAGGGTCGTTCCGTCAGAGGTATTCAGTATTAGCCCAACGCCGGTAATGCTGGGGCTGCCGTCGGCGGCCGTGACTGTACAAGATAGAGCAATCGCGCCATCTCCACTGTTGTAGCATGCCGTCCAGTTGTTTACGGTGACCAGTTCATTACCAGTACCTTTTTTAAGCTTAGGCT
>JALYTI010000213.1 GCA_030854375.1 Acidobacteriota bacterium
GGTGCGTGCGCGACGGCGCGCGGCTGCGCCTGCAATTTGCTGACACAGGCACCGGGATGCCCGAGGACGTGCGGCAAAAAATCTTCGATCCATTCTTTACTACCAAGGGCGCACAAGGTACCGGCCTCGGACTATCCGTAAGTTACAGCATCATCGAACGGCATGAGGGGTCAATAACTGTAGCCTCTGAGCCTGGAGGAGGGACAGTCTTTACTATTGATCTGCCGGCAACGGAGGCAAGCGTAGAAGTCGCTGCAGCGCCCGCCGAGAATTCCGTGGTGCCTTCCCTGTCAATTCTGGTCATTGACGACGAAGCTGCGGTGCGAGAGACGTTAGCGGAGATGCTGGAAGTGATGGGCCACCGCGTAATGCTTGCTGAAAGTGGAGAGAACGCTTTGCTAACGTTGGACGGAAACGATTGTGACCTGGTGTTTACGGATCTTGCGATGCCGGAAATGGATGGCTGGGAGACCACGCGTGAGATTCGCAAGCGCTGGCCCGAAATGAATATAGTGCTCGTTACTGGTTATGGATCCGGTACAGTCGCCCCGACAGGAGAGGACCACCTTGTCAATGGTATTATCGGTAAGCCGTTCGACTTCTCGCAAATAAACCACACGATCACAAGCATCCTGGCCAACCAACCGGCGTTGGAAAATGCCGATGTGTAGAAAAGCTTTTCGTCCCGCGAACTCTACGGGTAATTCATGATTCCGGCGCTAGCCGTAAATCCCACCCCAAAGCCAACCACCATCGCAGGACCCTTCCAGTCATTTTTCTTAGCGAGCATGAATCCGGTTGAGGCACTCGACAGGTTGCCGTAGTTTTTTAAAACCTCGTAAGAACCTTGAACCTTGGTGGAATCTGTTTCAAGGTGCAACTGCGAGCAAACGCCGTCGAGTATTTTTTTGCTGCCCGTGTGGATGAGGCATTCGTCCACTTCTCCCAGGCTTGAAACCGGGGAGTCAGGGTGTTCGAGGACTTTGTTCACTGTAGTAACTGCGTAGTGCGCCCCTCGAGCGGGCACTGTCGGTCGCATAAAGTATTGTGGCTTTCCCTTCAGAAAAGGATGCGAACTGTTACTCGTCATGGTGAGAAGCTTTTCATCATCAGGCTGATCATTTGTTAAGTGGGAGATTGGTCCGAAGGCTGGTTTCCCTTCGTCGTTTCCGACGAGCAAGGCCACGGCTCCGTCGCCAAACAGCATCGATTGAACGACGAAGGTGGTATCCAGCCTTTTCTGCTCAAACTGCGCTTCATCTAATTTCTGCTCCTTTCTTAGTCTTACTAGTTCACGAAAACCGTAATATTCAGTCCGCAAGAGCGGCGCGGCGTAGCGAGTATGGGCCTCTGCCATAAGCACCATCGCTAACTGGCCCGGGTTGGCGGCGAGATACCATTGAGCCACCTCAATGGATTTCAACAATACCGAACAACCCTGCGCCTGCATGCTGACTGTTCTAATTGATCTGGATAAAAGTCCGTGCGTCTTTCCCATTACTTCGGAGGCCAGGCAGGGAAGCATTTGGTCGGGCGTGTTAGTGGCTGCAATCAGCAGACCGATCCGGGACGGATCTCCCTGCCATTCCTCAATACACCGCCTCGTGGCGCCCACGCCAAGCTCGGTGGTTGAACTCTTCGATTGCATCGCTTTGCCTGACAAAAAATCAGGATAGTTATCTACCACCGAGTACCTTTCATCCACGCCCAGCGAGTTAAGCGTGTTAATGAGTTCGGGGGAGAGTTTATGCATAAGAGAACTGGTGAGGTCCGTCGTCTTAAATGCATGTTTCGGAGTGGAGGTGGCTGCCGATAGTAAATTAATCATAATTCGTTATTTCCGGGGGAACCGAGCCCTTGATTCGCCTGAGGTTGACGGTCGTTAATTCTGCTCTATTCGCTATGTTCGTTATCAATGGCTGTGCCATCATGAGTAAGGCATGTCTGCATCACTTAAACGCGAGAATAGCTAGGGTTACACAAATCAATTGGTCAAGCTTGAGGAAGCGGAAGCTGGATACCTCGTACACACTAAACTAGTGGAATCTTAGGCGAGGCTTTTTATTGGGTGGTTGCCGCTAAAGGCGATTGGTAACCAAGTATCCACTGGATAGTTGGTAACCAGCTTTTCAACAATTTTTAGCTATTCACCTGTGCAACCTGTGCACAAAAAGTCATGCTCGACGAGGCCAGCCTGCGCAGGCTGAGGCCGCAGCCTATATTGTGATTCGCACGCGCCTAACTTACGCGGCCGTTTTTGGCTAAGTTCCGGCTTGCATTCTTGCCTAACATAGATAAGGTTCTCTACCGCAAGAGCTCGGAACAGTTTTTGACCATCAATGTCCACCAACTGTATGACTGAAACCGAAGGATCTGACGCGAGGGCTCGCTCTCGACTGCGTCTGCGATTTGGAAGGTTACTTCTGCTCTTTGGCGGAATTCTCGTGGCGTTATTGATTGCCGAAGCAGGCTTACGCGTTTCGGGCTTCAGATATTTCAATCCCTACATGGTCGATCAAGACGTTGGTTATTCGCTCAGGCCGGGCGCTGAGGGCTGGTGGGAAAAGGAGGGAATGACTTACATCAAGATTAACAGGCACGGCTTTCGGGATCGGGAACACACCATCGCGAAGCCACCTGGTACTCTAAGGATCGCTGTGCTCGGGGATTCTCAGACAGAGGCTTTCCAGGTGCCGCTCGAGAAAGCCTTCTGGTCGGTGATGGAGCGAAAGCTTCAGGAATGCCCGCAGGGTGCAAGATCGAAAGTTGAGGTGCTGAGTTTTGGCGTTTCCGGTTTCTCAACCGCGCGCGAATTGATTCTCTTGCAAAAACACGTCTGGCAATACTCGCCCGATGTAATTGTGCTGGTCGTCACGATTGGAAACGACGTTAGAGATAATTCGCCGACGCTTAATAATTATGCAGGATTGCCTTTGCCATATTTCGTCTTTCGCGACGGAAAATTGATACTAGACGATTCTCTGCTCGCAGCACGAAACCGCTCTCTTAGGTTTCGTTTACGACAGTCGTTCGTTGGTAAGTCGTTCTACTGGCTTCAAAATAACCTGCGTCTAGTGGGCTTGGTTTATAAGGTCCGCGAAGCGTATCAGTCATCCTCTCAGACATCCGCTCGTCAGCAACAACAAGGTCTTAACATACGCCGTCTACTCGAGCCGGGAGTTGATAACGAGGTCTTTCGCGACCTTGTCAGTCCTGATTGGAACGACGCCTGGAGGGTGACTGAGGGGCTAATTCTGCAGATGCGTGATGAGGTGCAGTTAAAAGGGGCAAAGTTTCTGGTGGTTACCGGGAGCATGGGAGTCCAGGTTTATCCGGACGCCGATGCTCGTCAGGAATACATGGACCGCGTGGGCATTAGCAGTCTCTTCTCTCCTGATTATCGTTTCAAGGCCCTGGGTGAGCACGCGGGATTTAAAGTTTTAAATCTGGCGCCGCCGCTTCAGGATTACGCCGACCGGAACAAAGTTTTTCTTCACGGCGCAAACGATACAAAAGGGAGAGGTCATTGGAATGAGTTCGGCCATCGAATAGCCGGCGAACTCATTGCTCAAGAGCTTTGCAGCTGGTCACGTGAATGATTCCTAACGGTAACATCTTCAGTCTGTTCAGACACTGGACTGAAAGCGGATGCGTTTTTGGAAGGTATTTTACCCTCGACGGTTCAAGCTATCAGTGAAGACGGTAACGTCCGACGGCGCCTTCTCCGATGCTTCCGAGATAAAGCGTACCTTGATGCTCGACGGCATTCGCAACGCGGGCGTAGCACTGCTGTGAGCCATCCTGAAGGTTTTCCACGACGTGTCCATTCAGGTCCAGGCCCAGGACGAAGCTGTAACGCTTGGGAGCAGGTTGAAGAAACCGCGGCAAACGAAAAACCACTTTTCTCAGGAATGGATGAGGTAACAGCTTGTCCAAAGCCTTGTCGCGGGGATTAACCAGGGCCAGCCAGAATTTGTCTCGCCCGTTTGAGGAAATGCCGTCAGGAAATCCGGGTAGATTATCGATGAAGATCTCGGACGTTCCATACTTGGGACCTCCCGGCCAGGTTTTGCTTTGCACGTAAACAACCTGAGTCGGACCCTTATTAAGCCAGACACGATGCACACGGTAGGCGCCGGTCTCAACGACGAGCAGAAACGACTGATCCGGACTCACGGCAACACCATTGGCAAAATAAAGGTGACTTAGAATTGTGCGTGTAGCTTTGGTCTTCGGGTCATATGCAAGCAGTCGTCCGTTGGGTTGGTGTTCCAGCAAGTCTGCGGTGAGATTTGACAAAGGGAATTTAGTCGAGGCGTCGGTGAAGTAAATAGTTTCGTCAGCCGCGACGTCAAGATCGTTAGCCCAGCCGAAAGGCACACCTTCAGCTTCAGTAGTTAACACAGCCACCGAACCGTCACGACCAACGGATAACAATCCGTTAGTTGCGTCAGCGACAATCAAGTTGCCGTTGGCGTCGAAGGCCAAGCCCAGCGGTCGGCCGTGTGTGTTGGAAAACACTTCCGGACGAGTTCCATCAGGTTGTAAACGAATGATGCGGCCATCGTCGATTCCGGCATAGATGCGACCCTCGGTATCAAGTGCGACGTCTTCCGGAGCGAAGCCGGTCCCTCCTTCTACTATTGAGAGGCGCTCGATTTTTGAAAGCCGGGAATTCTGTTGATATTGACCGGTCAAGGCTGGTGCAGAGGGCGGAGTCCATGCCTGAGGTGAAATTGGCACAGGCCAAATGAGGAGATAGAGAACTATCAACCCAATTAAGGCTGTGAGGAAAAGAAAGAACCGCCGGGGCTTTGTCATTTGCTGGTCAAGTGCAGAAGAAAAGAGTTGAAAGATTTAGCACTAGTCACCTTTCGCCGCGCGCCTCTTCTACTTTGCTTTCCAACTGAACTACCAGCTGACGGATTCCTGGTTGGTCCATGGGCTCGATTAAGCGGAGTGATTCATCGAGAACGCGCCTTTGGTGCTCGGGCCAATTTGGAAGGCCAGCGACGCTGCCGAGTTCTCCCTCGTATAACGCCGCGCGAGGTGGCCTGACGCTTTCCACCACATCCCGAACGACAGCCAAAGTCATGGTTGGAATGCCTGCTTGCTCAAGCGCACGCGCAATAAGCGAAACGGATTGATGGCATAGACGTGAAGC
>JALYTI010000214.1 GCA_030854375.1 Acidobacteriota bacterium
TGCGGACATGCCCGTTGTCATGTCGCTGCTGAATTCCTATGCGGGTCTGGCATCAGCGGCTACGGGCTTTGTGTTATCCAACAATGTTTTGATCATTGCGGGAACACTAGACGGCTTCTCCGGATTTATTCTTTCGGTACTGATGTGCCGCGCAATGAACCGCTCGATGACCAACGTTCTGTTCGGCGCCTTTGGCAGCGCGGCAACATCGGGCACACCCGGTGAACAGCAAGGCTCGATGCGTGAAGTGAGCTTGGACGACATTGCCGTGCAACTAGCATATGCAAAACAAGTCGTCTTTGTGCCCGGTTATGGCATGGCCACAGCGCAGGCGCAACATGCAGTTCGCGAGTTGGCTGACACACTCGAGAAGCGAGGCGTGACGGTCAAGTATGGTATTCATCCCGTAGCGGGGCGAATGCCCGGTCACATGAACGTGTTGCTCGCTGAAGCAAACGTTCCGTATTCATCTCTCTATGAGTTGGAACAGATTAATCCGGAGTTTCCCTCGACTGATGTGGCCGTTGTTATCGGGGCCAATGACGTGGTAAATCCTGACGCGCGCGATAATCCGGGAAGCCCGATTGCGGGCATGCCAATCCTTGAAGTCGATCGCGCAAAATCAGTAGTAGTCTTAAAACGAGGGCAGGGAAAAGGATTTTCGGGCCTCGAGAACCCACTCTTTTTCAAAGACGTGACGGGCATGCTTTATGGCGACGCGAAGGAGACGTTGACCAGATTGGTGCAGGCAGTCCAGCAAGCTTAAACCTTCGTTAATTCTTCTACGTAGTAAACTAATCCCGATACGATTAATTTCTTGAAGGCAATTGTTACGGAGAAAGTATGCAAAGATCACTCGCAGTCGTTGTTTTGACGAGCGTTCTCGTCTTCAGCTTTTCACCACCACTACCAGCCCCCTTGGTCTTTGCCCAACGTAAAGCGGCAAAGATCCAAAAGCCCCAAAAGGCCGCGCGGGCTTCAATTGCTTCGCAGAGAGGTGCGGACAATATCTCAGCAGCGCAACTGAAAGACTATCTTTCTTTCATCGCGTCCGACGTTATGGAGGGTCGCGACACTCCTTCTCGCGGTCTGGATACTGTAGCCCAGTTCCTGGCGATGAACCTGTCGCGCTGGGGATTGAAACCGGCAGGCGACGACGGTACGTTCTTTCAAAAGTTTGCTGTGCGCCGCGATGTCATTGATAAAGCGGAGAGCAGCGTACAACTAAACGGCCAGCCGTTAACTCTTGGCGACGACTATATTCCTCTTTCGCGACTCGGTGACATTCCTGCTGCGCCACTTGTGTTTGCAGGCAACGGCTGGTTTATCAAGTCGAAGAATATCGATGCCTATAAGGGAATAGATGCGAAAGGAAAGATCGCTGTGATTTTTGCGCCGCCACAGGGATTGCCGCGTGGTATTAGTAGTTCGGATCTTCAAGGCAGGCGCGGTGAAGACTGGATGAACGCGGGCGAGTACGCGCAAAAACAAGGTGTAGCCGGAATCGTGATTGTTCCGGATTTCCAGTATATTGCGAATTGGGAACGCAATCGAAACCGAATTACCGAACGAGGAACGACCAGGGTCGAAGACTTTCAGGCAGCGAGTGGGCCTCCAGAACCGCCGGGCATTGTTGCTTCGCCACGTCTGGCGAACGCCCTGTTTCAGGGAGAGAGACAACCCGCCACATTAATCTTCGAATCGACTTACGGCGGGCAACCGCCGGAGCCTTTCGCATTGAATCCGGAAAAGAAGCTTTCGATCAAGGTCATGGCAAAATCCGACGGAACGCCAACACAAAACGTTGTGGCCGTGTTTGAAGGCAGCGATCCTCTTCTCAAGAACGAATACGTGGCGCTGGGCGCTCATTACGATCACGTTGGCGTCGGCGCACCCGTCAACGGCGACTCCATCTACAACGGCGCTGATGATGACGGCTCGGGTACGACTGCCCTTTTGGCGATGGCCGAGGCATTGTCGAAGACCAGCATACGACCCAAACGTTCGGTGTTATTCGTCTGGCATGCGGGCGAAGAGAAGGGTTTATGGGGCTCACACTACTTCACAAGCTATCCGACTATTCCGTTGGATAAGATTGTGACGCAACTCAATATTGACATGATTGGCCGTAGCAAAAAGGAAGGCGATACTAATCCGAAAAACAGGGAGCTGTCAGGACCCAATGAAATTTATGTTATTGGTTCCAGGATGATGAGCACCGAGCTGGGTGATTTGACCGAAAGAGTGAACAAACAGTATCTGAATGTCAGGTTCGATTATCGCTATGATGATCCAAACGATCCCAATCGATTCTTTTTCCGCAGCGACCACTATAACTACGCCCGGAAGGGTATCCCGATAGTCTTCTTTTTCGATGGCGTGCACGAAGACTATCACCAGCTTGGCGACTCGGTAGACAAAATTGATTTTCAAAAAATGCAGAACGTCACACGCACGGTTTACATGATTCTGTGGGAAATCGCCAACCGGCCGACTCGCCCGACAGTCGATAAGCAGTTACGGGGGTAGCTGGCGGGAGACTAGCGGAAGTCCAATGTCCAATGTCCAATGTCACCGAACCCGCGTGGCCTAAGTTGGATCTTGTACTCTGAGCTTCAGCCGTTGGACTTTGGAGGTGAGACATCGGACATATCTTTTTGCCCGCGCGCCGCAACGAGGCGGCGATAAGCTTCAGCACGCGAGACGCCAAGCTCGCGTGCCGCTTTCTTTAGAGCTGCACGGTGGTCTAATCCTTCGGTCTCCAACGCCGCAACCAGATCTACAATATTGATGGCCACCTCATTGGTCTCAGCTTCGCCTTGAATTACCGCGCGATCAATCATTAGCACCATCTCGCCGCGTGCACTTTCAGAAGAAGAAAAACGATCAGCCAGTTCGCTCAAACGTCCTCGCGCCAGCTCTTCGTGGATCTTCGTCAACTCTCGTGCGACGACAGCTTCGCGCTCGCCAAGTATTTCATGCGCATCTTTGAGCGTCGCCGCAATCCGATGCGGAGCTTCGTAGAAAATCAAAGTAGCCGGCATCGAACGAAGCTCACTCAGGCGCGTGCGGCGAGCGCCCGATCGGGCGGGAAGAAATCCGCCAAAAAAGAATTCATCGGTCGGCAAACCCGAAGCTACCAAAGCTGTAATCAAGGCACTGGCGCCGGGCACCGGAACCACGCCCACTCCACTCTCTATTGCCAATCGGGCAAGTCGAAAACCGGGATCGTTGATAAGCGGCGTGCCCGCGTCGGAGACTATGGCGACGTCGGAGCCTGACTTGAGAACATCAAGCAGTTCGGCGGCGCGTTCGCGCTCGTTGTGTTCGTGATAGCTGATGGTTTTGGTATTGATGCCGAAATGATTGAGTAGCTTCTGGGTGTGGCGAGTGTCTTCGCAGGCAATGATCTGAACGTCACCAAGCAGCCTGACGGCACGATGTGTGATGTCTTCGAGATTGCCGATGGGAGTTGAAACAAGATAAAGCGTTCCCGCCATGTAACTATTCTGTCATCAAGGCATGAACATGCAAAAGCCTCGTCCAGCTCTTTCAAGCAGGGACGAGGCTTGATGCTCCAGATTGGCTAACCGTTTCCGGTTAGTTACGGTCGCAGAATTCCCCGCCACCAATCGTTGCTGTTTCGGTTGTTGGGATAGTTTCGGCGATAGTCGTCGCTGCGCCGCCGGTTGCGATTGTTTTCGCCGTGATTCGCCCCGCGAATTCCATAAGCATCTGAGATCACCCTCAACTCCTGGCCGATCTGTGACCACTCGGAAACCAAGCGGTCGTTGTCGAAGTGATGGCTCGACACGTCTTCAAGGTGACTCGCAGCATCGAGAACTCGATGAGCCTCGTCAGCGCTATTGTCAAGGTTGCGTTCATTAAACGCATTCTTTAGATCGACTACGGCGCGACGAAACTGCTTGGCGTCGGCATTCAGATGGTCCTCATGACGAGTTCCATCCTCGCGGCTATGATCAAGTTCGCGATCAAGGTCCCTGTCGAAATCTCGACTGAGCCTGTCAAGCCTCCGTATTGAATCGCGGAGATAACGACTGTCATAGCGGCCGTATCTGTAATTGTCATTCTGGTTACGGTCTTGCCGGTAATCTCCATCCCGCCCATAATCCCGGTTACGGCCATAGGGATCATATGTACCTTGAGCAGCTGCCAGCACTGGCAAGCACAGCGCCATGATTGCAGCCGCAAAAATTGAAAGTCTCAGTGTGCGTCGGTTGTTCATTAGTACCCTCCTCAAGCTCTCATGAGCCGACCCGCCCTCTAATTTCATCCGATGAGTTCAACCGATGAGTTCGTCCGACGAGTTTGGCCAGCCCGGTTTCGCCGCTCGTCCACGGGGACACTTATCATGTCGAGCGTCATGCCCCCGTGTCGCAACCATTGTGCCTAAGGCCATCAAAGCTGAACTGCCCGCGATCCAGCGTACACAGGTGTGATTTCGCGCCTGTTTTTTGCCGGCTTGGGTCTATTTTGATAAACGGAAGTAGTTCGAAAAGGTGCACGTACTGGCGGAAATGGTTAGGGAGGCTGCGGCCGGACTCGCGAGTCATCCAGAAGGATCGCTATGTGACTTCTGACGTCGGCCTCGTGGATCTCCCAGCCGGCTTCGCGCTTGCCGCCTCGCGCGATCCAACCTGGTGCGCCGCCAGGGTTGAGGACAAGCCGGAGCGCTGCACTTTCAGATCTCATTCCGAGATGTTTGATATTGGCGCAGGCCAGCCCGCCTCCACGAATGAAGCCATCGCGCGGCTGGCGAGGCCACCCTGTTTCTACGAGCAGCACGCGCACGCCTCTTCCCAGACTCAAGCGCCTACCGACCATCGTCGCAGTTCCAACCTTGAAGCGATGCTCGTCTTCCGTCGCAATCCGAATACCGGCGTCAGCGCGATTCGCTTCCGCAGCAAGTTTCTCAAACATCGCCAGCAACCAATCGCTGCCGATCTTTCTTATTAGATCATTAGCGCCACGCAAAGCGAGATAGTCAGAAATGTCCTTCCGGCCCGCGGCGCGCGCGCGACCTTCCGCTTCTGCGAGCGCCAGGGTCCAGGCTTCGTCGAGTTCGCTCACTGCAACCTCAAATAATCATTTCCACACATGCCACTAATGCAGTTGAGTGC
>JALYTI010000215.1 GCA_030854375.1 Acidobacteriota bacterium
ATAAACTTTTTGCAGAGCGGGCAGACGGAGTGCTGAAGGTAGCAATTCAGCCGTAAGCGACCAAATGGAAAACTTGCCTCCGTGGGAAGCCTGTCGAGCCAATTGAAACGAGTTGTTCGCTCCCTCGATCGCTTCCCATCCCAGCAACTCGAATTCCGGCATGAAGGACGCCTGAAACGGAGACCCCTTGTAATGAAAGGTCGCTGATTGCGGAATATCCCCAGATGATTAAGCGATTATTCGCAGTGTGCGGGTCATTAATCACCGAAAACGCGCAGATTACGCAACGGCACAATCGTTGCTCAAACCTTGTTAGGAGGCAGGGCTCTGGACCCTGAAGAAGTTTATGAAAATCGAGTGCATCCTTTGTCCTACCGATCTGTCGCCCGATTCTGACGAGGCCCTACGCTATGCGATAGCGCTATCGCGGGCTTATAACGCTGAACTGATCCTTTTGCATTGTGACCTAACCGATAAGGGGCTGAAAACGCCGAATGCCCACGATAAAGCAGCTCAGGCGATCAGGGAGGCACTGCAGAAGCATTCGGGTTCGGCCGACCTGGTTGGCCTCGATTGGAAAAGCCTGGTAGTCACTTGTGACGACGCGGGCGAGACTATTGCGCGCGAGGCCGCCACCTATGGCGTTGATCTGATCGTCATGCGCTCACGCCGGCGGCCGCACCGGGCTGCGTTATTGGGATCGACCGCGGAGCTGGTTTCACGGACGGCACCGTGCCCTGTGTTGGTGATGCATACCGATGAACGCGATTGGGTAAGCGACGCTGACACCAAGATCGAGCTTAAACGCGTTCTCGTGGCTTACGATTTCTCGGATTACTCCGAGTTAGCGCTTAACCACGCGCTATCGTTCGCACAAAAGTATCAATCGGAGTTGCATTTGCTGCACGTGCTCCCGCCTTTTACGTCAGATGAAACGGAAATCTCCTGGTATCCACTCGGCCGGGAAGGAACCTATCACAAAGCAGCGCACCGTTTGCAAAGAGCAGTCCCTCCAGAGACGCATCTTTGGTGCGACATCAAGCACGCTGTCAGCGAGGGCCAGCCTTATCGCGAAATACTTAATTACGCGGAAAAGAACAACATTGATCTCATCTGCCTGGGGGCACACGGGGCCGGTTTCGGTATGCGGGCTCTATTCGGTTCGAATGTAGATCGTGTACTACGTCAAGCCCCTTGTCCGGTATTGGTGACTCGGCCGCTTAAGCCTTCGATGTCATTCCTGCGGGAAACTGAGACCAGGGTTGCAGCGGTAGCGTTGTAAAGAGTTAGCGACCAGCGTGATGGACTGCGGCCATCAGGCATGTTCCCGTCGAAGACGAAAACGGCCGTCTGGTCGGACTCGTAACCCACCGGGGCCTTTTGCGTCTGTTGAGCCGCGGCTCAACCCCACCCGATGGGACTTGCAACACCTGGCAGCTTCGGCTCGCCCTTCAGATTCAGATAAAGACAAAGCCGCGACAGCAGCATCAGCCTAAAGCCGTGCAGGCGCAACGAAGGGCAATACCGTCGGCCGTAGATGGTATGTATAATGCTCTGACCACGTTTACCTGACAGATTCTCTACAGGGTTGAAGTTAGCTCCAGCATGCCCAAGCGCACTGACATCCATAAAATCTTAATCATCGGATCTGGTCCAATAGTTATTGGACAGGCGTGTGAGTTTGACTATTCCGGGACGCAAGCATGCAAGGCCCTGCGCCAGGAAGGTTATGAGGTGGTGCTGGTAAATTCGAATCCAGCGACCATCATGACTGATCCGGAAACTGCCGACATCACCTACATCGAGCCGCTCACGGTTGAAGTAGTCAGCGCCATAATTCGAAAGGAGCGACCCGATGCACTACTTCCGACCGTGGGTGGCCAGACCGCTCTGAACCTGGCAATCGCGCTCGATGATTCCGGAATTCTCCAGGAGTGTGCCGTCGAAATGATTGGCGCCAAGCGCGAGGCTATCCGAGTTGCCGAAGACCGAATGCTCTTCAAAGAGGCAATGGACGAAGCTGGTCTACAAATGCCGCGGGGTGGGTTTGCTAAGTCGTGGGCGGAAGCACAGGAAATTGTCGAACACACCGAATATCCCGCGATAATTCGGCCGTCATTCACACTGGGAGGAACAGGAGGCGGCACGGCCTACAATCCTGAAGAGTTTGAGGAAATTGTGCGCGCGGGTCTTGCTGCTTCGCCGATGCACGAAGTTCTCGTCGAAGAATCCATTCTGGGATGGAAAGAGTTTGAGCTCGAGGTGATGCGCGACATTGCGGACAACGTTGTGATCATCTGCTCCATCGAGAACTTCGATCCCATGGGAGTGCATACCGGCGATTCCATTACCGTCGCTCCGGCACAAACACTCACTGATCGCGAGTATCAACTGATGCGCGACATGGCGATCGCGATCATTCGCAAAGTCGGCGTAGAGACAGGCGGTTCAAACATTCAGTTTGCCGTGAATCCGGAAAATGGCGACATTCGGGTCATTGAAATGAATCCTCGGGTGTCGCGCTCATCGGCCCTTGCCTCCAAAGCGACGGGATTTCCCATTGCCAAGATCGCGGCAAAACTCGCGGTCGGCTATACGCTCGACGAAATTCCAAATGACATTACGCTAAAGACGCCGGCATCCTTTGAACCGACAATCGACTATGTGGTAGCCAAAATTCCAAAATGGGACTTCGAAAAATTTCGCGAAGCGGAAGACGTGCTCGGCACCCAGATGAAGTCGGTAGGGGAAGTGATGGCTATTGGCCGTACATTCAAAGAAGCACTTTTCAAGGGACTGCGTTCGCTGGAAGCTGTTAAGCCGTTGCGGCTCGAAGACGTCTCAGATGATGAGCTGCAAAGAAAACTTGCGCGTCCGAATTCGCAACGCTTTTCCTACATCACCTATGCCCTGCAACATGATTGGCCCATCGCGGAGATTTACCGTCTTTCGCGCGTGGACCCGTGGTTTCTGGAGCAACTTCAAGAGGTGATGGAAATCCAAAAGGGAATAGAGGGCCGAAAGCTCGAAGACATCCCGGCAGACCTGTTGCGATCATTCAAGGAAGTCGCACTCTCTGACAGGCGACTCGCTTATATCACAGAAAGATCTGAAGACGAGGTTCGCGCGTACCGAAAAAAGATTGGCGTCGTTCCTGTTTACAAGCGCGTTGATACTTGCGGCGCCGAATTTGAATCATTCACTCCTTATCTCTATTCGACCTACGAAACTGAAAACGAGGCAGACCCCACCAATCGCCGCAAGATCATGATCCTGGGCTCGGGACCGAATCGTATCGGGCAGGGAATTGAATTCGACTACTGCTGTTGCCACGCGTCGTTTGCGCTGCGCGACGCCGGATTCGAAACCATCATGGTCAACTGCAATCCTGAAACCGTTTCAACTGACTACGACACGTCGGATCGTCTTTACTTCGAGCCGCTAACCTTTGAAGACGTAATGAACATCGTCGACGTCGAAAAGCCCGAGGGAGTAATCGTGCAGTTTGGTGGTCAAACTCCATTGAATCTCGCTATGCGTCTTCACAAAGCGGGTGTTCCCATCATTGGAACGGCAGCCGACTCGATCGACCTTGCAGAAGACCGGAAACGCTTTGGCGCCTTATTGCGCGAGCTGGGCATTCCGCAACCGGACAACGGAATGGCCGCAACAGTGGAAGAAGCGAGGGAAGTTGCAGACAACATTGGTTATCCCGTGCTGGTGCGGCCCAGCTATGTGTTGGGTGGTCGAGCGATGGCCATTGTCTACGACGAAGAAAGTTTGGATGAATACGTGCGCAAGGCTGTTGGCTTCACGCCCGAGCGGCCGGTTTTGATCGACAAGTTTTTGGAACGTGCGGCTGAGTTTGATGTCGATGCGCTCGCAGATGAAGCGACTTGCGTTATCGCAGCGATCCAGGAGCACATTGAGGAAGCGGGCATTCATTCTGGTGACTCATCATGCGTTTTGCCCCCGGTTAGAATTGATCCGGAGCACATTGAGACTATGCGCCATTACACGCGCCTTCTGGCTACGGCATTGTCCGTGCGCGGATTAATGAACATTCAATTTGCGATCAAGGACCATCGGGTATATGTGCTCGAGGTGAATCCGCGCGCTTCGCGAACAGTACCTTTTGTATCAAAAGCTACGGGCGTTCCTATCGCACGGATCGCGGCCCTGGTAATGGCTGGTCAGGCGCTTGCGGACTTTGATTTGCCGCAGGATTTGACAGTCAATCGTTTCTTTATCAAGTCGCCGGTATTTCCATTTGCAAAGTTTCCTGGCGTCGATCCAATTCTCAGTCCCGAGATGCATTCAACGGGTGAAGTGATGGGAGTAGGCGACACATTCGGCGAAGCTTACGCGAAGGCGATGACAGGCGCCGGGCTTTCCCTTCCGCAGGCTGGGACGGCTTTCATAAGCGTGAACGATGCTGATAAAGGTCAGGCTGTAATTCTGGCGCGCAAGCTTTCGCGGCTGGGTTTCGAGATCATTGCAACTCTCGGAACCGCAGATCGTTTGCGAGAAGTCGGGATGAAGATAGAAAACGTTTTTAAGGTAAACGAAGGACGGCCGAACATCGTCGACCACATCAAGCGAGGCGAAATCGCCCTGGTAATCAATACTCCACTGGGTCGGGCTTCACATTTTGATGAGCAGGCAATCCGTCGCGCCGCTTTGCAGTATAACGTGCCGTGCGTTACTACTATGACGGGTGCGCAGGCAATTGTTGAGGCCATCACGGCACGCGAGGCTGACGGCGCGATTAAGGTTAAGTCGCTTCAGGAATTACATGCGGTAGGCGCTGCGGCGAGGTAAGAATAACCAAACAAAGCGGCTGATTGGAATAAGGTTGCCCCTTTAGAATGAACTTAATTGCGTCTTTGGGCTTTGCCCTTTGATGTGCGGAAAGGCTTCGCCTTTCCGTAACGCGAGTCGGTTGAGGCTGCGCCTTTTTGTCTCTATTCCGAGGCGTAGCCTCAAAGAAAAAGTTCGTCCCGGAAAGGCGAAGCCTTTCCGCACATCAGGCGGCGAAGCCGAATAACATCGGACGGCGAAGCCGAATAATTACCTACTCT
>JALYTI010000216.1 GCA_030854375.1 Acidobacteriota bacterium
TCTGGCCCGAAGACGACCAGGCTGGAGAAGTACTTTCGGCTACTACCGAGTGCAGCCGTTAAACCCTCTCCCGCATCGGCTGGCTGGCTGTCTTTCGTAACAGGCCGGAGCACGGATGAAAATGCTGGTTGATTCGCGCCGGCCTTAAGCACACCCGCTTGCTCCCTGGCGGTCCTCAAGTAAGTCCGTAGCTCGCGCGAGCGTGCAAGGGCCGTCAGCTCGGTTTTGCGATCCTGCTCAACTCCTTCGAAATCCCGCATCGCGTTGGCCAGTTCTACCGTGAGATCATCGCGGATTAATTGGTCGGTGATTCTTAAACCGTTGCGCAAACTGATGAGGCTGAGCGCCACTAAAGGCAAGCTGCAGAGGAGGAAGAGGGTGAGAAAGAGTTTAGGCCGAATGTGCATTCGTTACGATCCTTGCAAGAAATCTGGCAAGGATATTAACGCATGGGCTGATGTTTTCTTAAGGGAAAGGTTGGCGGATGGTCAACCCAGCGGAACCCGTCCAAACTGGGCTAATAGCGGTTTAAGCGAGTCAATAATTGTCGCGTGCGCAGCGCCGTTGCTGGCTACTACGCCGTTGCGATTCTGCACGTCGGCTCTATTGTAGCCAAGTGTACGTCCGAAGAGATCGGTTAGACACCCGCCCGCTTCACGCAAGATAATTTCCGGAGCACAGGTGTCCCATTGTTTCGTTCTTGGCGATAAATGGACATATAGATCGCACTGCTGCTCGACAAGCAAACCTATTTTGATTCCTACCGAGCCGCGAAGAACTTCGTCCTTGAGACCAAAGGCCTCAACAACCTCATTCATGCGTCGGCTGCGATGGGATCGACTGGCCGCGAGCCGCATCATTGAAAGTTCCTTTTGATCGGATACGTGGGCCTGCTCGGGTTCACCCTCGGGTCGTTCAATCCATGTGCCGCCATCGCGAACGGCGCGATATAACACTCCCGTCAATGGCTGGTAAACGACGCCAAGAACGCATTTCCCATTTTCTGTTAATCCAATTTGGACTGCGAAATCGCCATTGCCATCGATAAAACCGGTAGTGCCGTCGAGCGGATCAATCATCCACACGCGCGACTTATCGAGCCTATGCACCGTGTCGATGGATTCCTCCGCGAGAATACCGTCCTCGGGAAACTCGCTGCGAAGTCGTTGTACTATTATTTCGTTTGCTAGTTTGTCAGCCTGGGTGACAGGCTCGCGATCATCCGCTCCGGCCTTCTGCTCAATATCGAGTGGACCTTCGTACAAATCGAGAATGGCGGCGCCCGCTTCACGCGCCAGCTCGAGGGCTACCGACATCTCGTGATCGTAAGTTTCTCTCTTTGTCTGCATTCTTTGTGAACGCGATCAGTATTCGCTGTGAATGCGGCTTTGCCACCTGCATTACGGAAATGTTTTCCCCGGGCTGACTTATCAGCATTCGGAAAGAGTGGCGACCACTGCGGCTTTGCCGCCTGCCTTAGCCGAATGTTCCACCCCGACGCTGACTTGTCAGCATTCGGAGAGAGTGGCGACCACTGCGGCTTTGCCGCTCGGCAGTGCGGTAAGGCTCTGCCTTACCGTTCCAGCCTATATTTATCGGGAGGCTGCGCCTCCATGTGAGGCATAGCCTCAGAAAATAGTTAACTATTGCCGGAAAGGCGGAGCCTTTCCGCACTGCCGGGCGGCAAAGCCGCGCATCACAAAAGATCGCGTCCCGCCTCTCGAATGATTTCCAGCGTTTCGTCAATGTCCGCGCGCGTGGTGCGAAAGTTTGTTATGCAAGTCCGTAGTGCAAATCTGCCTCTCAAGGTTGCGCTCGAAAGATAGGCACGACCGCTGCGCTGCACGACATTCATAATTTTTGTGTTCAGTTGATCCAGCGCCGCCTCGCGCTCGGAATCGCTGCCGGAGTGTTTGTTGTTTGCGGGATTGCCCGGTTGTGACTGGGACTTTGATTGCAATGCAGGCGGCACATACCGGAAACAACAAATACTCAACTCCGGATGCGCCAGCAACTCAAAGTCTTGTGCCTGCTCGACGCATTGACCCAGGTACGCAGCCAGCGCATTGTCTTCGCTAATGGCTTGGGCAATCCGGCGCACGCCATAGTAACGAAGCGTCAGCCAGATTTTTAACGCTCGGAATCGTCGAGACAACTCCGGACCATAATTCCAAAAGGCGAAAGATTCGTCAGAGTTCTGCTCGTGGACCTTGATGTAATCAGCTCCGTCAAAACTGAAAGCAGCGCTAGCTTGCGCTTCGTTGCGAAACAGAAGACAGCCGGAATCAATAGGAACATAGAGCCACTTGTGCGGATCGAGTGAAACAGAATCCGCCCGCGCGAGACCGCGGAAAAGTGGACGCTTCGTTTCATCGAGCGCGCTCAGCGCCCCGTACGCGCCATCGACATGTAACCAAAGGTCGAATTCCCTGGCCACATCTGCAATTTCATCAAGCGGATCGACGGCCCCAGTGTTAACGGTCCCCGCGCTGGCAACCACGCAGAAGGGCTTCAATCCACTTTCCAAATCTTTCGAAATGGTGCGGCGCAGGGCCGGCACGTTCATGCGAAAGTTGTCGTCACAGGTGACCAGACGAACGTGGTCGCGGCCTAAACCAAGAATGTCGGCCGCCTTGGGTATAGACATATGAATCTGATCGGAAGCATAAAGAGTCATAGGCGTGCGAGAATTCCACAAGCCCGTCGAGGCGACATGCAGATCCGATTTGGCACGATGAGCAATTAAGAGCGCCGTCAGATTCGCCATTGAGCCGCCGCTGGTCAGCAGTCCCGGGCTATGGTCACCGTATCCAATCAAACGACCGAGCCAGCTAACGACGGTGCGCTCAATCTCGGTTGCTGCTGGCCCTGAACGCCAGGACGTGACGTTTGAATTCAACGTGGAAGCGATGAGATCGGCGAAGGCCCCAGGCGGAGTAGAAGGCGAGGCAACGTAGCCAAAAAAACGCGGATGACCGTTGTGGCGACTATCCTCCAGAATTTCGCCGCAGTCCTTGATCAGTTGTTCGAGCGGCTCCGCTTCCATTGGAAGTGCGGCGCCTATGCGGCCTAATGTTTTGCCCGCATAAGTTTCAGGAAAAACAGGAAGGCTCGAAACCCGGGAGAAGTAATCAATCACGAGTTGAGTTACCTGCGATGACAGCTCTTGCATCGCCGCTTCAGAGATCTCCAGTGAAGACCCTTGCGGCCTTCGTGACTTATCTATTTCTTTCATTTGAAGGGCGGTGCAATGGCTACGAGAAGCGATAAACGTTCGCTGGAGTTATTTGTGACGCCATGCGGAATTCCTGCCGGTGCAACTACCAGCGCTCCGGTTTCCGCCTCTTTTTCTTCGGTTCCAACTGTAAATCTGCCGGAGCCCTGCAACACAAAATAGAACTTGTCAGCTCCGTCATGAGCGTGAGTCTTCTGTGTCTGGCCTGGCTCCAAACAGTTTAGACCAACCATCAGGAGTTCACCTTGCCACAGAGTTGTCTTATAAAATTTCTCTGCTTGCGAGCCTTCACGCTCGCGCCAGTTGAGAAAATAGTTCATGGACGATTCCTTATCTCTGCTGAATGGACTGCAAAGCTAACACAGTGCCTTGTAACGATGAAGCGCTTGCCGCTTCGGGGAAGGCGCGCGTATATTCTCGTTCTTGTCAGTACCGCCTGCGGTAGCGGGCGGGTGAGTAGTGCCGCTTGATTAACCCACCCGCTACCGCAGGTGGTACTGACAATACTCATGACCATTCAAGGTTCTGCCACACTCGAAGGGACGACTCGTTATCGCGAGCGTCTTAAACCCGCGTCCGCAGAAAATCACTTTCGTCTACAGCAGCAACTGCTTCTGTCGTCCATCGGCATCGGGACCTATCTGGGTGACGCTGACGATGCAACCGATGCGAGGTACACACAGGCCGTGGTTCGCGCTGTAGAGCTGGGCGCCAACGTAATCGATACAGCCGCAAACTATCGTTTTCAAAGAAGCGAGCGATCCATCGGCGCCGCGTTAGATGTCTTAACTGAAAAACGTGGCCTCTCGAGAGATGAAATTATCGTGTGCACAAAAGGAGGGTATCTGCCGTTTGATGGCGCGCCTCCGAGAGATATGCGCGCCTATGTTGAAGAGACCTTCGTTAAGCCCGGAATCGCCAGCTTCGCCGATATTGTTGGTGGCAGTCATTGCATGACGCCTTCGTATTTGCAGAATCAGTTGGATCAATCTCTGCGAAACATAAATCTTGAATGTGTGGACGTTTATTACATTCACAATCCGGAATCGCAGCTCGGTCACGTTTCTGAGAATGAGTTTTACGCCCGGTTGAAAACCGCGTTTGAGAGTTTGGAGAAGAGTCGGGCGCAAGGGAAGTTGAGATTCTATGGCGTTGCTACCTGGAATGGATTTCGAGTGCCAGCCGGTTCGAAGGGTGGCTATCATTCACTCCCGCGGATGGCGGCGATTGCCCGTGAAATCGGCGGCGAGTCTCACGGTTTTCGCTTCATTCAGCTCCCATTCAATCTCGCCATGCCCGAGGCGCTCACGTTGAGTAATCAGACAGTGGAAGGTGAACAGGTGTCCGTGTTGGAAGCGGCCGCGATGCTGGGCGTCACAGTTGTCGCGAGCGCCTCTATCTACCAGGGCCGCGTTGCGCAAGGTCTGCCGGAAAATCTTCGCGTGTCGCTGGGATCGCTCCCTACGGACGCGCAGATGGCGATACAATTTGTCCGCTCTGCGCCGGGCATCTGTACAGCGCTCGTGGGAATGAGCAGGATCGAACACGTGCAGGAAAATTTTAAACTGGTTAACGTGGAGCCGCTCAATCCGGAACAACTCATGCAACTGTTTCGACAGCATAAGACGGCGTAAGACAAGCAAGCTCTGATTAAGTCACTGAAGCGGAACTTTCTAAACCCGCGAAGCGGGTGGCAGCATAAAGCCTGGGGTGGAGCGAAGCGGAACCCCAGGATCAAGTGCGATATGAAAAACGAGCGCGCGAAGTGCCCGACAGCGTAAAGGCTTCACAATCATGCTGGCTTAGAATTGCTCCATCGGCTATCGCCCGCTTCGCGGGCTCT
>JALYTI010000217.1 GCA_030854375.1 Acidobacteriota bacterium
TCACGCCCGAACTTCCCCGGCCAGCGGCCTCAGCAGCACCGGGTTCTGGTCCACTCTTACCGACGAACCTGTGACGAAGACTCTGTTGTCGGAATATCGGCCTTCCACGGCTTTGCCGCCTGATGTGCGGTGGGGCTTAGCCCCACCGGCGCACTTAATCTAAGGATCTGGGGCTGTGCCCAAAAATTGGGCGGAGCCCGAAGATTCCAGCAATCATGCGGAAGGTCTTTGACCTTCCGCACATCTGACGGCAGAGCCGCGCATACCATTTGGCTAAGCAATTGAGTTAATTCTAGCTATGCGGACCCGTACTCCCTAACCATCACTTATAAGGAGAAGAACATGGCCACGACGCAACAGTCTTTTGCCAATCACACTCGTTGGCATCCACCTTTTCACTTTTTCGTCCTGCCGGTAATGGTGATCAATTTCATCTGGTCCGTTGTGCATTTTTACATGGCGCCTGGGTGGGAATCGGGCCGGTGGATTGTTGTCTCGCTGGCTTTGATGCTCCTAACTGTTTTCGTTCGATTGAATCCGCTGAAAGCGCAGGATCGGATCATCCGCCTGGAAGAAAAACTTCGTTATCAGCAAACACTTTCCCCAGCCCTGTGCCAACAAATCAACTCGTTGACACCGGGACAGATAGTAGCTCTCCGATTTGCGGACGATACGGAGTTGGAAGAACTGGTAGGAGCCGTGCTGGCGGGCAAACTCAACAAACCCGGGGAGATCAAGCGGGCCATTAAGAGCTGGCGCGCCGATACGCTTCGAGTTTGAAGTATTGGTCAGAATGTCGACGCTCGATTAGCGCCCAAGACAACGGTGCCTGAATTCAAATAACCTGGCTTAAATGAAAAAGGCGACGCTATCAAAGCGTCGCCTTTGGGACTAGACAGTTAGCTTTCCCTTACTGATTGTCGTTCCCGTTAGTCATCTTCATCTTCATCTTCATCGCACGGTGACGCCGGTGCTTGCGATGCTTATGGCGCCGGTGGCGCATGCCTCTCATGTCGCCCCTGTCACTCATGTTGTCGTTCATGTTTTGCATCGTGCTGCTGTTGGTGTTCTGACCGGCGAAAACAACGCTTCCGAAGCAAAGAACAACGAACCCTACGATAGCAAATATTTTGTTTTTCAACCCTTTGTTCCTCCTTGAAGAATTTCCTAAAGCACCGTCCTTCTACGCCAAAATTGCAACTAAGTCAATATTTTGGTATTGCCTCATTCTGCGGGCACTCCAAATCGTGCAAGCCGGGCGCGGGAGAGCGCACATCGTCTATCGCCTCACGACGCATCTCCTCCAATCTCAAATCCCCACCCTTAACTCACCGAATAATTAGACTTCCGCTCGCTGTCCCCAGCCGACCAACATGGCACGGCCATTGCTAAAGTACATGCCAGACGCGTCGTACACTGCGGAGGATTTGGGCAGCGGCGGCGCGTTTATAAATGTAACGCTCGGAATTGGAAACACGTCGGGCCGAGCACCAACTGAGGTTGAAAAATGCGTAAGTTAGAACAATGCCGTTTAAGAGTGCGACGATTAAAGTTGCGCCGACTGAAAATGCGAAGACTCGAAATGAAGACAAATACAACCAATAAATTTTTGCGTAGTTTCACCAGTGCCTTAATTCTCCTGGTGCTCATAGCTTCCACTGTAGTTCCCACTTTTGCCCAGACCAGGCGCAGGCCGCGGCTGCGGCGACGGGCGCCCGTGCGTCAGGTGGTCAAAAAAGTCACGCCGGCTCCAGTTTATTACAACGTTAATACAGGTCAGATAATTCGTGTGCGCATCAATCAGACTATCACTTCCGAAACAGCACACGTCGGTGATCAGTTTACAACCACGGTGGTCGATCCGGTGTATGCGAATGGCCTCGAAGTCATTCCATCAGGTAGCGAAATTACTGGTCGCGTAATTGCTGTGAACCGCGCTTCTCGCAAGAGCAAAGCCGGCTCCATCGGCGTCCATTTTGTTTCACTGCGCTTACCAACTGGAATAGCGCGCGCAATCAATGGTGACCTGACTGATGTAACCTCCGATAACGTGACCGCCGATAACGAAGGAGAAGTTTCCGGCCGGTCCGTTATCAAGCGCAATGTCGTATTCATAGGAGGCGGCGCGGCAGCAGGCGCACTTATTGGAGCAATCGCGAACGGCGGCAAGGGTGCGGGGATAGGCGCCATCGTCGGCGGCGGTCTCGGCGCAGCCGGTGCAGTCTTTTCTAAGGGTAATGAAGCGGTAGTCAAATCGGGTACTGAATTTGGCGTGGTCTTGAATCAAACGCTTTCGTTACCCGCAGCGAACGTTCGCTAAGTTTCGATGTCCGGCAACCTGCTGGACACCAAAAAGTATCGGCGGCCTCGCGGTTGTCGATGCGATGGGAGCCCGCAAGCGAAGGGGAGAGCGCGGGCGGGCTTCCAACAAATTGGAACAGGCATTCCGGCCTGTTAAGGGTTAGTGAAAGAGTCGTGCAGGCAGCAATGCCTGCCGTCAAGGAAAACCCGCCGCGAAGGGGAGAGCGCGGCGGGTTTTCTGTTTGGCCTTTGTATAGTTGGCGAGCGGGGCGGTAGCCCGACCATTAGGGAGGGCGTCGGGCGTTTGCTTCACCGGGATTGCGCTGATGGACGACAGATGCGCGATGATGTGAGTTTCTACGCCCTCCCTCACGGTCGGGCTACCGCCCCGTTCGTTGTGCTAATTGATACTGCGGACTATCGAGCCGAGGCTTCGCGGCGTTTGATCTCGGTGAGGCGTTTGTAATCCGGATTGAGATAGACCAGTCGCCCGGCAACCATTGTAGCTACCGCCGCGCCGGTCATGTGCCTGCCATGAAATGGAGTGTTACGGCTTTTGGATTTTGACGTTGAGACATCGAAAACCCATTCGTAGGTCGGGTCGAGTATGGTTACGTCAGCGTGAGCGTTCTGCGATAAGTTTCCGCGGTCTTGCAAACCGAAGATGCGCGCGGGATTTGTGGAGCACAATGCAACCATTCGTTCGAGATCAATCACGCCCTGATGAACGAGGTCAAACGCTAAGCCCACCGCAGTCTCCAGTCCGGTAATACCAAATGGCGCTTGATCAAACTCCAGCGCTTTTTCATCGGCGTGATGCGGAGCATGATCTGTGGCAATAGCATCGATCGTTCCGTCACGTAAGCCCTCGAGTAGCGCGTCAATATGATCTCTACTTCGCAAGGGAGGACTCATTTTTGTGTTGGTGTCATAATCCGAAACGCTTTCATGCGAAAGCGTCCAGTGGTGAGGTGCAACTTCACACGTAACGAGCACTCCTGCCTCTTTAGCGCGGCGAACAGCCTCGACCGCTCCCCGTGTGGAAACGTGCGCAATATGAATCGATGCGCCCGTGAGTTTTGCCAACACGCAGTCGCGAATGACATGGACGTCTTCCGCGGCAGCCGGCATTCCACGCAAGCCCAAAACCAACGACCAGCGCCCTTCGTGCATGACGCCGCCGGAACTCAGAGAAACATCCTGGCAATGATCCACGACCGTCAAGTCGAAGCCGTGCGCGTACTCCATCGCTCGCCGCATTATTCCCGCCGTCGGGACGGGGTGACCATCATCCGAAATCGCCACGATTCCGGCCGCCTTCATCTCACCCATCTCCGAGAGCTCCTTGCCCTCGCAACCTTTAGTGATTGAGCCAATCGGAAAAATATTTGCAAGCCCGGCACGCTGCGCTTGCTCGATGATAAACCTGGTGACCGCGGGACTATCATTGATGGGATCCGTGTTGGGCATCGCGCAGACTGTAGCCCAACCTCCGGCCACAGCCGCGGCAGCTCCAGTCGCTATCGTTTCCTTGTATTCAGCGCCAGGCTCGCGCAGATGTGCGTGAAGATCGATGAAACCAGGAGCGACGATTAGACCGGTCGCATCGAAAACTTCGACTCCTTCCGGCGTCGGCGCTCCCTTATCCAGCAATCCGGCAACACGGCCCTCCTCGATTAGAAGATCCTTTCCTCCGTTGATTCCCTGCGCGGGATCGATGACGTAGCCGTTCGCAATTAGGAGTTTCATCGACCGCTTGCCTTCCCTTTTTCAGTTCTATTCTCAAGGGGCTCGGTTTTGTCACCTTCAACTTCGGCGCGACCTCCGCCCGCCAGCAGATAAAGTACGGCCATCCGCACTGCCACTCCGTTTGTGACCTGGTCCAGAATCAGCGAGCGACTGCCATCGGCAATTTCAGAAGCGATTTCAATACCTCGGTTCATTGGACCAGGATGCATTACTATCGCGTCGGGTGCAGCACGCTCAAGATGCTCCGGGTGAAGTCCAAAGTGGACCGCATACTCGCGCAGCGACGGAAAGAAAGCGGCGTCCTGGCGCTCGCGTTGAATTCTGAGAATCATGATGACATCTGCGCCTTCGATAGCATCTTCCATTCGCCTCTCAACCCGCAGTCCTTGCTCTACAAGTTCGCCAAATTCAGCAGGCACCAGAGTTCCGGGACCAGCAACGCTAACCAACGCGCCAAGCTTTGTAAGCAGGTGAATGTTTGAACGAGCGACGCGCGAGTGAAGTACATCGCCAATGATTGCCACCTTAAGTCCGTCGATTCGTCCTTTGTATTCGCGAATTGTTAATGCGTCCAACAATGCTTGAGTGGGGTGTTCATGCGACCCATCACCGGCATTCACAATCGGTGCATTGCCCATCCGTGCTAGTTGTTGGGGGGCGCCAGCCATTGAATGACGGACGACAATACAGTCCGGCGACATCGCTTCCAAATTTCGCGCCGTATCCAGCAGGGTCTCACCCTTGCTGACGCTGGAGGTAGAAACGCTGATGTTAATTGTGTCGGCTGAAAGTCGCTTGGCGGCGATCTCAAAAGAAGTCCGGGTTCGTGTTGAGGGCTCGAAGAAGAGGTTAATGACTGTGCGACCGCGAAGGGCAGGCACTTTCTTAATCTCGCGACGAGAGATGTCGCGGAAGTTTTCAGCGGTATCAAGCAGGTGCGTTATCTCGCCTGCTTCAAGTTCCCGGATGCCTAAAAGGTGTTTACGATTGAATACTGTTGCCATTTAAATGACCTGTATTGGTC
>JALYTI010000218.1 GCA_030854375.1 Acidobacteriota bacterium
CGGAAGAGTTCGTATGTGCCGTCGATCAGGTGAACGATCATTTATCCACTATCCGCTATGCATTATCCACTATCCGCAGATTACGCAGATTGCACAGATTAAGTTTTTTCAGAGCTACGATACTAAAGCTACAGTACTCTGTGGTGCGAGCTTGTGCGCTTTGTTTCTGCGTGAGCCGCACGTGGCTTACTAAAGGCGGGCAGAGCCGCGCAACCTACTATGTTAAGACTAAATCTGCGTAATCTATGGATAATACTTCCGAAAAAGATATCAACCATTGTCGATCTGGCTTCTGCTCGTTCGACATATAAGTAGAGAATCTGGAGTCAGACGGTCCGAGACCGTCGGGAAGTCCAGTTCGAAACCAAATATTAAGGAGAAACAACAATGCGAGTTATGGTTCTAATCAAAGCGAACAAGGAATCAGAGGCGGGAATTATGCCGGAGGAAAAGCTGCTTGCTGATATGGGAAAGTTCAACGAAGAACTGGTTAAGGCGGGCGTGATGCTCGCGGGCGAGGGGCTTCACCCGAGTTCAAAGGGCGCGCGCGTTAAGTTTTCTGGAGCGAACCGGACCGTAATCGACGGACCGTTCGCCGAGACGAAGGAGTTGATTGCCGGATTCTGGCTGTGGCAAGTAAAGTCACTGGATGAAGCGATCGAATGGGTCAAACGCTGCCCCAATCCCTTCACTGACATGGAGTCCGAAATCGAGATTCGCCAGGTGTATGAGACGGAAGACTTCGGCGCCGAGTTCACTCCGGAGCTGAGAGAGCAGGAGGATCGCCTGCGCGCGCAGATGGCCAGGAAGCAAACCAGTTCTTAAGTGAGACCGCGCCTCCGCGCTCGGATTACTATCCGCAGATTCCGCAGATTAAGAGAAAAATATCGAGCTAAAGGGTCGTTACCTCATTGGCTTTTATGGTTTTTAAAATCTGTGTAATCTGCGTAATCTGCGGATGAATCTGGAGCGCCTTCGCTCAAGAAGTTTAGAGTACAAGCTTTAGCTTGCTGCCTTGGGCTGGAGGCAACCTAAAGGTTGTACTCTGAACTTCTTGCTAAATGGTCGTGGTCAATGCCGCCGCGCTTCGGGGAACACCAGGTTTTCCTGAATGTGGAAGCGCTTGGCTTCTCGAATCCAGAAACGAGTAGCGAGCTCCGGTGCGTCCTGCGCGGCACGATTCATTTCTTTGCGGACTTCGTCGAGGCAGTCCTTCGCCTTACCCCGGCACTCGACAGGGAGATGCAGGATCTGCTCGATGTCCCGCCGGATAGCTGAGTACCAATCGGCGGCGGTCGCATGCTGCGCCGCTCGCTCGGAGAAGCGCAGGAACGTCTGAAGCCCGGCGAGGATCGCCGCGAGTATGCTGGCCAACGCGACCAACGGGGCCTTCGGCGAATTTTTTTCAAGGCCGGCAAAAATTGCCGTCCCGACGACACTCGAGAAGACGACGGCGGGCACTCCGACTATGTAGTTGAGCAAGCGAAACCTGTCAGCTGAAGCATAGTGGGCAGACTGCGCGGCGTAGACACGCTGGCGCCAGTCCCCAAGAAGTTGCTCGACCCGATCGGTCCAATCACGTGCCTCGGGCCGCAGCTCGCCTTGTTCTGTGTGCTTTGAGTCCATGGGTGTCCTCCAGTGCGTGCCCGCGGCATCTTCCCGGCGGACCCTAGACGACACGAGCACTTGGATTAGCGGCGTGAGGATAGGAACTCCAACGCCTGTGTGAGCGTTGCCAATCTTAAGCAGAAACTTGCAGCCAGGCAACAGCTGGGGTACGGGTTGCGCAGCGTAGACTGAGCAAGAAGGGAAGTATCGGAAAGAGGTTTGTGAACTTAATTGAAGGTTTGCCTTGAGTCTGCGGAATCTGCGTAATCTGCGGATAGACTTTACTGGAGTTGGCACCCCAAAAGTGGTATAAGAAACGCAAACAACTTTTGTTTTTCCGCTAATTTTTGCGGAATCGCTTGCGCCGATCTGTCTCCCCATTTTCAGACGTTCTTTCGTTATTCGGGTTTTCCACTAGCCCTTATATGTCTACACGGGGTCGCATGCTCAAGACGCTTTCTCTTATCGCAGTTTTGGTACTCTGCGGTTTTCAGTTGGATCTTGTTTCAGCGCAGACAACCAATCGCCAAACAGAACCGCGAGCGCGCGCAAACCGCGTCGAAAATCCGCTCACTGCCTCTGGAGAAACTACTGGAGACTCTGATCGTCGAGCCGTTTCTCCAGAAGCCGTCGCCGAAGCCAAAAGACTGTACAAGGATGCAGTGAAGTACGTTCGCGCGGGCTTGTTCGCACAAGCGGCCGACCTTTTTCGACGTTCGGTGGAATTGAAGCCCGACTACGCAGATGCTTACCAGGGCCTGGGTGACGCCTATATCGAAATGGGACGGTGGGAGGAAGCCATCCAATCGCTGCAACATGTCCTCCTGCTGAAGCCCAGGGACAAAGAGGCACGTCGCCGGATCGATCAAGCTCAGTTGATGATGCAACGTCAAACTGGTGCGGGCGAACAGAAACTGGTTCCCGTGAAACGTGAACTTCAACAACCGGCTGGCGCGCAGGTGTCACTGAACTCCAAACGATTACCTCCCACTGTCGCAACTTCGACCGGTGGCTTAACCGAGGCCTCTGCGAACCAGACGGGGCTTACAAAGATCTACCTTGTGGGGCCAGGCGACGTGCTTGATGTGCGGCTTAATGTGCCATCGCGCGAGCCTGCGTCACCAGAATCGACGCTGGTTACCATCACGCCGTCCGGCTTACTTGAACACCCGCTCCTGAATGATCCTTTACCGGTTGCCGGACTTACAGTTGATGAAATTAGCGCCCGGCTCCAGGACGACCTGAAACGGCGCGCGTTAGCTGATAATCCAAAGGTGTCGGTGGAAGTTAACGACTACGTCAGTCACGCAATTCTGGTCAGCGGTCTGGTGAAGGAGCCCGGCACAAAGATTCTGAAGCGGGAAGGCATCCCGCTCTATGTTGTAGTCGCCGATGCTCAACCGCTCCCGGAAGCGGGCAGGGTTAGTCTGGCTCGAAACAAAACAAACGAAGTATATGCAATAGATCTGGCACAGCCAGCGGAGATGAATCTGCTGGTCCATCCCGGAGATGTCATAACGCTGCAAGCGAATCCGACGCAATTCTTTTACGTGGCTGGCGAAGTGAAGGCGCCGGGTGAGAAAACATTCCGCAGTGGTTTGACGCTGACCCAGGCGATCATAGCTGCCGGCGGGTTAATGGGAAAACCCAAAGAAGCGCGCGTGGCCAGGGACGACGGCAAAGGGTTTTTAGTTGTCAGTCGGCATAAACTGAAGGACATCGATTCGGGAAAGCTTCCGGACCCGTTGATCCAACCCGGTGACAGAATCACGATCGTGGATTGAAAACAGTCAGTAGGAATAACGTCAGAGGAATAACATGTCAGCGCCAATCAGAGCAAAAGTCGAAGCGGATGTCGAAGCCCAACCGAATGTCGCCACGCAGGATTTGTGGCGGCTCGCAGAAACTCAGGGAGAGAATAACGCTACGGCGCAGCTCGAACACCTTCTGGCCCGCGGCGCTGACATCAATGCCCAGGACGGCCGCGGCGTTACAGCGCTGGTGAAGGCTGTGTACAGCGGTCGCGTACAAATGGTCCGCGCCTTGATCGACCATGGAGCGGATGTCAACGCAACGAGAGAGAACGGTTTTACTCCGCTCGGGCTGGCCGCCTTCTTTGGTCATGCGGACGTCGTTAGAGTCCTGGTAGAGCGAGGTGCTGATATAGGTAAGGCCACACGGTTTGGCACGCCAGAGGAGATGGCGGCGACCGCACGTTCGTTTTTTGAGATCGGTCAGTACCTTGAGCGAGAACGGAGCAGTGTCACTGAGAGCAGTGCTCCCCAGGGCAGTTCAAATGAGCTCGGAGTTATGCCGGCTCCTACAGAAAATGAATCCGTCGACCAGGTCACCACCGCGGAACCTTTCCGCGCTGAGCAATATCAGCAACCAACGCCCGCCGACTCAGACGTCACAATTGAAACTCCGCGGATTGCGGTTACCGAACAGCCGATCTCACAACCCACGGACGAGAGTTTTGGAACAGAGCAGGAGAATGAGCACGCTTCATCTGAGCCTGTGGTCGTGATTTCCGATCAGTTAATGTCACAACGATCCGAAAAGAGTGCTGGGCAAGGGCAGGAGAACGACCACGGTTCGGCTAAACCTTTAGTCGTGCGAACTCTGAAAGATCCGCCGGAGATTTGGGACCTGGTCCAGGAAACACCTGAGCACTTTAATCCGCGCTCGGCCTTTGTCACGCGTCTCACTTCAAGTAAGACAAACCTGGTTCTGCTGATGCTCGCGGTAATCTTGATCACCGGTATCAGTACCTTTGCCGTCATGAGGCTGCGCGACCGGAAGAACGTTGGGGCTGCCGCCCAAGTGCAAGAAGACCCCGGTTCCGTCGAGACTGTTCCTGCTTCTGAGGTGAGTGCGCCGGCGACTGCGCCCGTGAGTGCTCCGGCAAGTGTGCCCGCGGAGGAGCAGTTGAATTCCCAGCTGGATACAACTGCGAGCGCTGGTTCTGGCGAAGGTAATACGTCGCCCCAAACAACAAATCGCGAGGCGACGAATCCCCAACCACCAGATTCTCAACCGATAGCTCCGGCCGACAATTCTGCTTCGAGCAACCCTGCACTTATCAATGGCGGTCAACCCACAGGTGTGAGTGTCAGCAATGTTTCAAAGCGAAGCGCTTCGCGCGCAGGTCGCGGACAGAATGTCGATAAGCGCCTGGCTCGTGGAGAAAGTGAAACCGCGGCAACTACTAACACAGGCGCCAACCCTCAGTCACCGCAAACAGCCAACCTCAAGCCGGGCGATGAGAAGCGCTCCAGTGACTCTTCGGCAAAAAAGGGATCAAATACAACCCCTCAATCGATCACGCCACCAGCAACCAGCAACACGCCCAAAGCCAAAGTGATCCAGTGGCCCTAAAAGCGGAAAGCGTAGTATCCGCAGATTACGCAGATTACACAGATTACACAGATTAAGAACAGAACATCATCAGAC
>JALYTI010000219.1 GCA_030854375.1 Acidobacteriota bacterium
GCTCAGGGTGACGAGGGTAAGGTGTTTGCGCGTGTTGTCATAGCTGGTGACGCATTTGATAGCGGGCAGAAAGTGCACAATCTGCGAGTTGCTGTTTTGGAAGCTGATCCGCGTAGCGAAGTTCTCGTTTTTGTCGATACTGACGGTCGAACAGACTCCAGTTGGTTGCGGTCCCTTGTTACACCTCTGGCTGGTAGCGAAATCGGAGCGACCACTGGCTATCGCTGGCTCATTCCGTCCGATAGGAGTTTAAGTTCTCATTTGCGATCCGTGTGGAATGCCTCGATTGCTTCAGCGTTGGGTGAACGCGCGGATAAGAACTTCTGCTGGGGCGGTTCAACAGCGATACGAAGATCGACATTCGACAGGTTGAAAATCAGGGAGCGCTGGCGCGGCACAGTCTCAGATGATTTCACCATGACCCGCGCGTTGCAGGAGGCAAGGATGCCGATCAAGTTCGTCCCGGCTTGCATCGTCGCATCGCTCGATGATTGCACCACGCGGGAGCTTATTGAATTCACAAATCGTCAACTAAAGATTACTCGAGTTTACGCTCCACATTTGTGGAAGCCGGTGTTGCTAGGCAGCATTCTATTTTGCGCGGTGTTTTTCGGTGGCCTTGCGCTGGTAGTCGCTCGCGCGACAAAGGGACTTCCTTATGTGGCGCCGTTGGTGATGCTTCTCTTAATCTACGCACTCGGCGCGACGAAGTCCTACATCCGTCTAAAAGCAGTAGCGGTTCCCCTACAAAGCTATGGGAAACAGCTGTGGAAGAGTCTGCCGGCCCACTTGCTCTTATGGCCCCTTGCTTCAGCACTGTATCTTTGCAATGCCGTGACTGCTGCGTTCTCGCGGCAAATTAAGTGGCGGGGAATAACTTACGAATTGAAATCAGCTACCGAAGCTGTCATCATCTCGCGCGAACAGTAGGACAGGCATTCCTGCCTGTCGGTGTACGTCAGATGTAATGCAGTTGAAATCTTGGCGGTCCCTCTCATTAGCACCGTGGCTTTAGCCCGGTGATTAGTGATTGGGGCTTTAAAGGGAAACCGTTTAAACGGTTTTCGGTCGTGTCGGGCACCAAAATTCACCGCGCTAAAGCGACGGTGCTAATGAGACTAGTACGGGCAAACTGCACTACTGCCCGTTATTAGCTGGTACACAGCAACGGCAGACTGGAAAGTCTGTCCTACATATGCCAAACAAAGCCGTACAACTGGTTCAACTCCTTCGTTCTACCAACCGCGAAAAACGGCTTGGCACGGTCATTCTGTTTGTCACCTCGCGCTGCAACGCCTTTTGTAAGACCTGTTTCTATCATGAGGAGTTGAACCAGCCCGGCGACATGACGTTCGCGCAGATCGAAAAGATATCGCGCACGATGCCAGCGATTACCGACCTCTGGTTGTCCGGTGGTGAGCCAACCTTGCGCCGCGACGTGTCTGAGATCATTCGGACTTTCGTCAGAAACAATGGCGTAAACCGCATCATCATTCCTACAAACGGCCTGATCAAATCTCGCGTTCATGACATTGTGGACCAGGCGCTAGCGCTTCATCCGAAACTTGATCTTTATCTCAACATTGCGCTGGACGGCTACGGCAAAACTCATGATCAGATTCGGGGCGTACCGGGAAACTGGGAGAAAGCGCTTGAGTGCATCGTCTCGCTGTACCCGTTGAAGCAGAAATACACGGATCGCTTCCGCCTTAACGTCAACACGGTGGTCTGCGCAGACAACTACACCGAGATAAAAAAGCTCGGCGAGTTCATGTGGAAAAACTTCCGACTCGACGGGCAATATTTCAATATCGTTCGAGGCGAGACGCTGGTGGGAGACGAAATCAAGCAGGTGCCCGCCGCAGTGTTGCCGGAAATGTATGAATACATTTCCAGGCTCACCAAGAGTTACGGCGATCGCATGTTTGCGCAAGACGACGCGAGTAAACGTTTCGTCAAGAACGTGGCGTACGTCGGCGCGATTACAACTCATTACCGGACTCAGCACGCAAACTTTCAAGACTCAACGCCGTGGCCATTCCCCTGCACGGCCGGTGAAACGACGGCCGTTATCGACTACAACGGGGACGTGCGCGCCTGCGAGTTGCGCGAGAAGTTTGCCACGCTTTCAGATTTTGATTACGACTTTGGCGCGCTCTGGGAGGCAAATGGACGCAGCGGGGAACTGAAAGCGATTGACGGAGGCAAGGCTTGTTGGTGCACGCATGTCTGCTTCATACACGACTCGATGCGTCATTCCAGTCGGGCCATGTTGTATGAGGTTCCAAAGAACTTTCTCAGGCGCGAGAATTGGCAGCATTAGGAATGTCCGGGCCAGACAACGGTGAAACAACGCGCAAAAGCGGAATTGCTTATGCGGCAGGGCTGGCGCTCTTTTTTTCTGTTGCTTCGCTAAGCGGGGTTGGTTGGTTGCTGGATCGTTGGTTGGGCTCCTCACCCTGGATGTTGGTGGCTGGGGTCGTCCTGGGCGCCGTCGTGGGTTTTTATCAATTCATCCGGCTCACTTCCAAACTTTAATAAGCAGAATCGTCATCGTAACGCAAACTGTTAGTTTGCTGTTCTGACGCTCAGCAACGCGGAGCGCTGACTTCAGATTTTTCGACGCGTAGCGTCGGTATGAGTTTAGCCCGGCGTTTCAACGCCGGGGATCAGAGGGTTAGAAGGTTCTCGTCGCGTAGCGACGATTGATTCTGACTAATTTCAGGCGTCGCTACGCGACGCTACGCTTCGTCGGCCTTTCCCGGCCTTTAAAGGCCGGGCTAAATTCACATCGACGCTACGCGTCGAAACTACTTATTCTGAGCTGCCTAAAGCTTGTCGGACGTCAAACCGACCCACTATCCAAATAGCGTTTTCATTCGACAATAGACCGACTACCTGTGTAAAATCGCCAGCTTTGCTAAAGCCCCTTTGCTAATGCGGTTTTGCGATGCCTCTTTGCGATGAATGAAACTTCAGAACATTCAGGTGGAAGTATGTTTTCAGTAATCCGCGCCGGCGGTATTGAGGGACGCATTTTCCGCACAATGATGTTTGCGGCGGGCTTCGCAGTTATTGGCAGCATGCCGTTCGCACGTTGGCGAATTACGACCGGCCTACTGGTCGGCGGGCTACTAGCTTTGCTTAATCATCATTGGTTGAGCAGTTCCACGTCAGCCGCATTCAAAGTGGTTCTACCGGAAGGGAACTTGGATGAAGCGAAGCCAACTGAAACGAACCAGAAGGCGGCCAGGCCAAAGATTAAGCTAGCTCAATATATTCTTCGTTACTTCGTGGTCGCAGCCGTAGTCTTCATTGCATATAAGCTGGATATCGTTTCACTTCCTGCGACTATCATCGGGTTGTGCAGTTTCGTGGTCGCATTGTTTGCGGAAGCTCTTAGGGAGTTCTACTTCGTAATTATTCACCGAGAGGGAATCAGTTAATGTTCTGGTTACAGGCAGCGGAAAAAGGCGCGGAGCACACCGAGGAGTCAGCAGAACAAGCTCCCATTATCGTGCAGCTTGTTAATCATTACTTCGGCGAATGGGCGTACAGGTTCGAGATGAACTACACGTATCCGTTCTGGACTAAATTCTTTGCAAAATTTCACACGACGCCCGAGGCCGTGTTTGGTCCTTACAGTCCGGAAACTGCGATCCCGTGGTACACCGTGATGTTTGTCATTGCCTGCATCTTAAGCGTGGTGATCATTTGGATTCTCAAGGGCCAGCTTTCAGAAGAAGAACCGGGTCACGGCCAACAGACGCTGGAGGTGGGTGTGCTCGCGGTTCGCAGCATGTTGGAAGACATAATCGGGCCACACGGCCTGCAATATTTTCCCGTGCTCATGACTTTTGCCATATTGATTCTCGTTTCAAACCTTATGGGACTATTCCCGCTGTTTATGTCTCCGACGGCGGCCACAAGCGTAACCTTTGCGCTGGGTCTCTCCTCGTTTCTTTATTACAACGGGGTTGGAATAAAGGAGAACGGGGTCGTCGGCCACCTAAAACACCTGGCCGGACCGATTTGGTGGATTGCGCCGCTGATTTTTCCCATAGAGCTAATCAGCAACTTCATACGTCCCTTCTCCCTTGGAATACGACTATTCGGGAATATGTTTGCCGACGAGAAGGTTACTCACACAGTTGCCGGCCTTTATCCAAAGTATACGCATTGGCTGCTTCCAGTATTCCTTATGCCTCTGGGCGTGTTCGTTGCTTTCATTCAAACTTTTGTCTTTGTTCTTCTTTCGCAGCTCTATTTAAGCGAAGTTTCGCATAGTCCCCACGAGGAGCATGAAGAGCATGCCGAACACGCGGAGACATCCGGTGACATCCATGCACAACCGGAGCAGGCGGCCCTGGCTGTTTCATGAAACTAATTTTTAGCGCGGGTCGAGCGGTGCAGATAGACGCGTCTGCTCACGTTGGCTCGCAAAACCCTGGGCGAATGTAGCCTGGAAATAGGAAGTGAGATTGAGCAACTATTAACATTTTGCGATGTCTGTCTCGCTGGAGCGCCGTTGTTCGAGGGGCGGTGGATACCGGATGCAGGCGAAATCATACAGCTCAATTATTGCTTCTTACTATTGCAGGTTTCGCATTCAATGATGTCTGAGGTTATGTCCTCAGCAGGAGAAACCGAAATGAGAAAACTCAATTTACTTTTCATGGTGCTCGTTGGTGTGTTGCTGAGTGCGATGCCAGTTTTCGCACAAGCCGGGCAGCCAGCAGCCGATAATAACGCCGGGCTAAAAGCGATTGCGGCCGGCGTGGGGTTTGCGATCGCGGTGGTTGGCGGCGCGCTTGGCCAATCGCGCATCGGTGCGGCAGCCTGTGAAGGCGCGGCGCGTAATCCGGGTGCGGCAGCCAAAATTCAGACCATGATGATCCTGGGACTCGCGCTAATCGAATCTTTGGTTCTCTTTGCGCTGGTGATTGTGTTCGTCAAAGTCTAGTCAATGCAAAAATAGGAGTTTCAAAGATGCGAGCGGGCTTTTCACCTCGCTCGCATCTTTGTATCTGGTGATATCTTTGCCGCTGTCTAAATGTCTGT
>JALYTI010000220.1 GCA_030854375.1 Acidobacteriota bacterium
CGAGTGTCGCGCGAAGACTGTTCGACTGCACGATCCGACTCATCGGGCTTTTCGATGCGAACGAGATCTCGAGTGCCGGATCGCTTCCGGATTAGAGACAAGTTGAACCGGTAGGTCGCTCGGTTTGTATCCATCAAACACACCCACTCGGCAGGATTGGCAATCGTCGGCATCGCTGCCACTTTTACTAACTGTTCCGCGTTACTGTTGGCGATACTCAGGGCTTCAGTTTTAGCCTGCCGTATCGCCACGGCATGAATGGCAGCTAATCCCGCGCAATAAATCGTCACCGTCGCGAGCGCGGCAATGGCGATTCTCGCGCCGAGACGGCCACCAATCTTCCGTCTATAAAGAGTAACAAGAACAATCAGAACAACTATCCAAAGAACCCGCAGAAGCGCCTCGTTGGCAAGCCGGTTGGGACCGGGCGCCCCAACCAAAACCAGATAACTCGGGACAAGAGCGATGACGATCCACACGATGATGTGTTTCCTGGTTTTCGAGGTAAGAAGAAAAGCCGCACCCCCAAGAACAAGCCAGATGAAAGGGTCTACGATGAAAACAAAGTCGCCATAGAACCATTTGGAATTCCAGGGAAGAAGAAGTCTGACCCCATAATTGTTGGTCCAATCCAGGATTGGATGCGTGGCGGTTACAACCAGAGAGGCGATCATCAATCCGCGTAACTTCGTCCTGCTCGACTGTCCGCGGATTCGCGCGAGAAGAATATCGGCCAGATAGAAAATGCACGGAAGCGCCACGGCCAGCGCGAGTGCTCCCAGGATTGAGTGAGTAATTCCCCGGTGGTGGTGAAGGAATGCCCAACGTCCACCAAAGACAAGTGCGAGGATATCGGCATCGGGCGCGTTGGCAGCTAGAACACAAAGCGTGGTTGCTCCCGGCGACAACCTTTCCAGGCCGGCTTTAGACGCAGCCAGTCCTACCAATGAGTGAGTAAGGTTGTCCATTCACAGCAACCTGAGCTTTGAACTTAAAGATCTGATCTCTGAACGCCAATACTATCACTCATTTCCGCTGCTAAAATTTTCCAGTTCTATTTCTCATTTGGCATTCCGCCCATCCACTCATCGACGCATCGTTTAGAAAGCGGACTTGTCCGCCTCGGGCGGCGGGCACAAGTGCCCTATCTAAACGGCGCGCAGAAAAACTTTTGCACCGTGAGACAAACTTTGGACCAATGCCAAATGAGAATTGAAAAATGAGAAATGGAAAATCTATCAGTAAGCTGACATCTTGAGCGGTTAGAACGGCAAATCAGCGCCGGACGTCTCGGGAGTTAGCTTTGCATAGCGCTCTGGATCGATTTTCTGAAGTTTCTCGGCTGCGTCGCGAGCTGCTGCAGACGGTGGAATTGGAGTTCCGTCTGTGTCCTTAGCTTTGCGTGAGGCGTCTACGATATTGAATAGCAAGTCGGCGGCTTCCTTCTTCTTGCCCTGCTTCTCGTAAACCTTTGCGAGTTGAAGGTTGGCGGTATCCGGAGTGACGACTGTACTGTTTAGCGCAGCCAACTCCATATATAGACGTGCGGCCTCGTCGTATTTGCCATCCTCTTCTTTCGCCTGGGCCAGGGCAAACTTGGCGAGTGTCGCAGCTTCCACTACTCCCGCTTTAGTGAGCTCCGTGAGCTCAGTCTCAGCCTTATCGCGATCGATAACAAGCAAGTTTGTGGCGATGAAGTATCGTGCTTCGGTCCGATAGGGATCGCCGTACTTGGCTGCGACTTTCTGAAATTCCTCGATAGCTTTTTGGGAGCGCTCTCGTTCATTCGTGAAAGTTAGACCGGTAGGGTTTGGCGAGGTAGGGTCTGACGATACGGGAGCCGTTGCGATTGCAATTGCTCGACCGAGCGCACGCCGTGCTTCGTCTGACTTGCGATTATTCCATTTCACGAAAACGCCCACGACTAAGGCCAGCAAGACAACGCCCGCTATCCCGTAAAGTATCGCCTTTCCTTTGCCCTCCAGACGGTCACTTAACCGATCGAAAATCTTTCCGGCAGTATCGCGGAACTTATCGTGCTGCAGCTCGCGCGCGCGTTTTTTCTTGTATTTGGCCACGTCTTGGTTCCTCGCAAGTCCACATAGTGAGCTGCGTTCTTTCAGGGGTGTGATTGGCGAAACAGTAACTCTAATGGCCGCTCGGAAACCTTGTCAAGCAGGCTCTTTATATAGTATTCCGAAGCTAATGAAGCCCACGACGCATCTAATCGTTTAGAATACGGGAGAGGTGGGAAAAGAACATCGCGATGAGTAATCAATGGGGAACAAAGGCTCGGGTGGCGGTGTCTAACATCCCGACTGTCCGGAATGCGCAGGGGCCGTCAGCTACTCCGATTCCAACCCCAGAGGGTAACAAGTGAGCTACGGAGAGCAAATAGCCCTCCGCGGGCAAGTGGAATTGGACCAGGTTGCGAGCGCGACCGCGACCGCGCCTGAGTTGCGTCCAACGGCCGAGGCAGAGTTCATTGAAAAACTGAAGAGAGGTGAATCCGCAGCTTTCGAGCAGTTGGTATCTGAACGCTCCGGTGAAATCTATGGGCTATTGTTCCGCCTGACCGAAAACAGCGAAGAGGCCCGCGATTTGACGCAGGAAACATTTCTGCGAGCCTTCCAGAACATCGGCGGCTTTAGAGGAGACGCGGACTTGAGGACTTGGATCTATCGCATTGCGATTAATCAGGCACGGAATCGCTGGCGCTGGTGGCGCCGACGCCGTCGCGATTCGACAGTGTCACTGGATGCGACGCAGGGCCAGTCGAATCAAACATTGATTGCCACGCTGGCTGAGTCTTCTGAGAACCCGGAGGAGAGGACCCTGGCGCACGAGCGGGAATCAGTCTTGAGATCGGCACTTCAGAAGTTGGGTCGCACGTACCGCGAAACGGTGATCTTGCGAGATATTGAAGGTTTCACCTATGAAGAGATCGCGAGGACTTTGGAAATCAACGTTGGGACTGTGAAATCGAGACTGGCGCGCGGACGCCAGGAGTTGCGTGAAAAGTTGGAAGGATCTTTGTAATTGGATGGCCGACCCGCCCCGGCTCACATAAACTCGGTGCCAAATGGGTCGACGTGAGAATACGGCGGGAAGCGGACGAAGAGTGATTCACTGAGGGAGGCGAATTTGAAACGTGGCCAGTAACACCCGTTGAAGCGTCGCTAAAATCGATGAAGTACTTTACGTCATGGACCAGCCGGAGTTGCTCCTTCGTAAAACGAGGGGCAGCCGGGGTCGGCCGGCCATCCAGAACGAGAAGTCAGCGATCAGAGGTCAGATAGGACATCTGGTTCTGACCTCTGATCGCTGACCTCTGATCTCTGATTTATCTATGAGCTGCGAAAGAACCACACAGCTGCTTTCCCAATACATCGACGACGTTTTGTCGCCGGCCGCGCGCGTCTCGGTTGATGAACATCTGCAGAAGTGCCCGGTGTGTCGGGCACACAATGCCGAGTTACGCTCCATTAGCCGCAGCCTGGGCCAACTTGCTCGTCCAATCGTGCCTGCCGCATTGGCGTCATCGATTACCGACACCTTGATGATTGAAGCCGCGGCGCGGCGCCAAACTCCTCAGCGCTCGTACCGCGAGGGGTTTGCTCAGTGGCTTGAACCTCGCCTAATGCCATACGGCGTCGGCTCTTTAGCATCAATCATACTTTTCGTTTCGATGTTTGCCGCGTTTCGCCCACATTTCGTCGCGCTCCAGGAAGCGGCAAGACAAAGCAACAGCTTGCTCGCCGTGCAGTCTCTACCTTACGACTTGAATCGACCAGTGACTCCGGAGGACTTCTCTTCGAGGCGCGCGCCGTTTGCCGCGCAATCACCCAGCCTTGATCCGGGTGGCGCGCTGGCCGCGCTTACTGGCGCTTACGCCGATCCACGGGCGAACGTTTACCAGGATGGGGATGACATGATCGTGGTCGCGGACGTATTTAGTAATGGCTCTGCATCTTTGGCTGGCGTTATGCAGGCGCCGCGCGACCGGCAGATGCTCGCCGACTTCGAAATCGCCTTGCGACAAAGTGCCGCTTTCGTTCCAGCCTCTTTAGATCGTCGTCCAGATACAATGCGAGTTGTCTTCACCGTGCAGAAGGTGGACGTCCGCGATCGAAGTTTTTGAACTAGTAAAACCGGAACATCTCAGTAACACTTCGCTTCCGCTTAGTGACAACGAGCCCCCTTCCCTACATCTTCATTTCAGATTCCCTTGTAAGGCCTGAAAACGGTTTCAGGACGAACGTCATTGCGGCTTGCCTCGCCAAATGGCGCTGATGCGATCCAATATCCTCTCTTTTCGAGAGCAGTTCGCGAACCCGCCTGGCTCGTGCGAAGGGTAGTGTCCTAATTTCAGCCTTCTCTGTTGAAACCTTTGTGTCCTCTGTGTCTCTGTGGTGGTTGAATATTGAGCAAGCGCTCACCACAGAGACACAGAGGACACTAAGGCGGCACAGAGAATTTCAAATAGTGGCACCACCCGTGTGAAAGCCTCGCTTGACGCACTTGAATGCGCATGTTAGTTTGCGGCTTCACTCGATATCATTACTTTGGTCAAAATCCGGGCTAGTGAATAGTCTGAAAACACGCGCGTGACTGCAGTCGCCCCAGAACTAAAACGAACGCCGCTTAATTCCGTGCATCGCAACTTGGGCGGGCGCATGGTGGACTTCGGCGGTTGGGACATGCCGGTGCAATATCCGGCAGGCACGGTTGAGGAACACCTGCGCACCCGAACCCATGCCGGACTCTTCGATGTTTCTCACATGGGCGAGATTGAGGTGCGCGGTCCCGATGCTATACCGCTTGTCAATTACCTTACTTCGAACGATGCCTCTAAATTAGTTGATTCCCAGGCTCAATATTCAGCGCTGACAACTCCCGAAGGAACGGTAGTTGACGATCTGCTCGTTTATCGTTTCGCCGCCGACCACTTGCTACTCGTAGTCAACGCTGGAACGACCACCAAGGATTGGGAATGGATTAAATCGCATCGACGAGATGAATCCGCGGAACTGAAAAATGTCAGCTCTGATTA
>JALYTI010000221.1 GCA_030854375.1 Acidobacteriota bacterium
CATGGCGCTGGCCGGATTGTTCCAGTGCCCGCCCAGACGATCCGTGTAGGGACCCTGGGCAAATACCGGCACGCAGGAAATGAGCAACAGCAAAGCTATACTGAGACCGCAATTTTTGTACGACACCAAGTTGACCCTTCTGAAATCCGCCTGATTAGTTGAGTATGTAAAGGCGCGCTAATCCGGTTCCCACCCAACCTTCCTGGGTAGTCGGGAGTCAGGTCTCACGCACCCTGAGTTGAGGGCATCGCTTTCGCTCTGGTTTTTTTCATCTCCCGTTCCTTCTCTTCTCGCCAATGCTCCGCCATTCGTTCCAGACTGGGCTGATAGCGGTCGAAATCCTGCGGCACCAACTCCATCGTCGCTCGTGTGACACGGAATTCTGGTTGCTGATCTGGGTCCTGGTTAGGGGGAGTCATATGAAATAGATCTGTGGTGGCGTTGTCGACTACTACCGGCACGCAGCACCATTCGATTTGTTTATTGCTCACTTCTTTGTCCCTTTAGTTGTGTTGAGTTAGTTGTGTTGAGGGCGTTGGGCAATCCTGGAAAGTGCAATAGAGAGAACCGCTGATCCCAAGGTTTTCACCAAAGTGGGATGGGCAGCATAAAATCTGCTAACTTGATAGATTACCGAAGGGTCTTTCTTTGCAGCCTGCGCGGCTATTTCCTCCACCGCCTCGGCGGGAATATCCTGCGCCTGCTCGGGAGTGATCGGCGTTGGTTGTCCACTACGCAAAAGATTTATCAGACTGAATAACTTACCGCCGCTATTAGCACCTTCATGGCGTGACAATACTTGGGAAAGAATCATCGGACCAGCCGCATTGACAAGGGTATTTAGAATTCCCGCTTGCTGTTCACTACTGGAGTTACTGAATAATTGCTGAGTCATCTGCCCGAATTCGGGCGTCTCTTCGGAGCGAAACGCAGCCGCAATACCATCAGCCAAGTCGGTTTGCGGCGCGCTCTGGGCGATTTGATCAAAGTCGTCCTGGACATTCGAGCGGGCTCGAATCGCAGCTGTGCCGTCATACTGCTGCAATACTCCACTAAGTTGATTCATCCAATCCATTTATTCCTCCCAACGTATTCTGAGGACCGAAGCACCGCCATGAGCAATAGCTATCACCAACTCGAGCAGACTAGATGTGAACTGCTCTATGGTTTTAGACTTCCCTGTTACCAGCCCTTTCTGAAGTATAGTTCAGCGTAAGGGTGGAACGCTTCCCTTTGGAACTTGACCGTGTTTTTTTTCGATTCGCTCCACGAGCACGCGCCAGAAACGTTAACAGCTCGCATTCAGCGCCGAAAAATACTCAGGAGTATGCGGGTTCGCAAACCAGCTAGTCGCACGGCATGATCAACCCTTAGGTCTTACGAACTTCAGCGCCACGCCGTTCATGCAATAGCGCAAGCCTGTGGGTTTGGGTCCATCATTGAAGACGTGTCCGATATGCGCATCGCACCCAGCGCACAATACCTCAGTCCGTGTCGCCGACAAGGTCCTGTCCAACTCTTCCCGCACATTTTCTTTGGCGATCGGTTTCGAGAAACTTGGCCATCCCGTGCCTGAATCAAACTTGGCCTCGGAACTAAACAGCGGCAGCTCGCAACCGACACATACAAATGTGCCCCGCTGGTGAATATGATTGAGCGGACTGGTAAAAGGCGGTTCAGTGCCTTTTTGGCGCATCACCTCATATTGATCGCGCGTAAGAATCTGTTTCCACTCTTCGTCTGTCTTAATCACTTTTTTGACTCCCTTGGTCCCTCCGGGGATGCCACGATGCTTATCACCGCCCGGTGAGAGCGATGCGGAAGCCACGGGCAACCTCGAGAGCGCCGCAAATGCCCCGAACCCGATTGAAGAGGAAAGAAAATAACGTCTGTTCACGAGGACTTCCTTTTATTAGTTGCTAGTTTAGTCGAAGTAATTGCGAACAAACAAACAGACCCCATTTCAAGCACTGCTGCGTGCTACGACGGGCAGCGATCACTGCGTTACGAGCGTTGCCGAATTCATGGAGCCAAGACAAAAGCCCCCGGCCAGATAATCGCGCCGGAGGCCTTGTTTAGTCGCAGATGGGGGTTATTGCGATTTAGTAACGCGAGCCGCCGTTGCGGCTGCCACCACCGCCGCCGCGATCTTCGCGTGGCTTGGCTTCGTTGACGTTCAGAGCGCGTCCACCCAGGTCGGTGCCATTGAACTTCTGGATGGCAGCAGCGCCTTCTTCCTTCGTTGACATCTCAACGAAGCCGAAGCCGCGTGAGCGGCCGGTTTCGCGATCTTCAATTAAGGATACGCTTTCGACCGTGCCCGCTTGCGCGAACAGTGTCTTCAGCTCTTCACTCGACGTTTGGAACGCGAGATTACCAACATAAAGTTTCGTAGTCATAGTTTCTTACCTTTTCCCCTTTGGGATTCCCCTCCGAACTTCTTCTTCGGGGATTAACAGAAGCCGCATGCGGAACATGGTAGCTTCCCAATTTGCTAAGGACGTTGGGATTTACATATCCATGCCGCCGGGCAGTGCCCGTGGCTTGTCATCTTCCTGTAGCTCAGAAATAAGGGCTTCAGTTGTCAGCATTAAGCCCGCGATTGATGCGGCGTTTTGCAACGCGCAACGCGTAACTTTCGCGGGATCGATAATCCCCGCCGCAACAAGGTCCTCAAAAGTTTCAGTGGCTGCGTTATAGCCGTAGTTAGCATCTTTATGAGCGCGAACTTTCTCGACAATTACCGCGCCTTCTTTGCCGGCATTCTGTACGATCTGTCGCAGCGGCTCTTCAAGCGCCCGCTTTACGATGTTCACGCCAATCTGCTCGTCGGGGTCACCGGTGGTTTCGCCATTTGTGTCCGTGTCGAAGACTTTGAACTTGTCCAGGGCCTTCGCTGCGCGAATCAGGGCCACCCCGCCGCCGGCCACGATGCCTTCTTCAACAGCAGCGCGGGTCGCGTTCATCGCGTCTTCAACGCGCGCTTTCTTCTCTTTCAGTTCAGTCTCGGTAGCCGCGCCCACTCGAATCACCGCCACCCCGCCGACCAGCTTCGCGAGACGCTCTTGAAGTTTCTCGCTGTCGTAGTCTGATGTGCTCTCTTCAATCTGGGTCTTGAGTGTTTTCACGCGGGCCTTCAGATTCTCGGTGTTGCCGGCGCCATCAATGATAGTAGTAGTGTCTTTGTCTATCGTGACCTTTTTGGCGCGCCCCAAATCCTCAACCTTGACGTTCTCGAGTTTGATGCCGAGGTCATCGCTAATTACTTTGCCGCCGGTCAGGATCGCGATGTCCTGAAGTAACTCCCTGCGACGATCACCGTAACCAGGCGTCTTAACGGCTGCGACGTTGATCGTGCCACGCAATTTGTTAACGACGAGTGTGGCCAGGGCTTCCCCTTCAACATCTTCCGCGACAATCAGAATGGGCTTGCCCAACTTCGCAACCTGCTCAAGAATCGGCAGCAGGTCCCTCATCGAGGCAATCTTCTTTTCGCTCAAGAGAATCACCGGATTCTCGAGCACTGCTTCCATCTTTTCCGCATCTGTAATGAAGTACGGTGAAAGGTAACCGCGGTCAAACTGCATTCCTTCGACAAATTCCAGATCCGTTTCCATGGTCTTCGCATCTTCGACCGTAATCACCCCGTCTTTACCGACCTTCTTCATCGCTTCGGCAATCAACTCGCCGATAGTCGCATCACCGTTTGCCGAGATGGTACCGACTTGCGCGATCATGTCGCCCGCAACGGGCTTCGACAGCTTCTTAATCGCTTCGGTCGCGCGTTCAACTGCCTTGTCGATGCCGCGCTTCAAAGCCATTGGGTTTGCGCCTGCTGCCACGGTTTTTACGCCTTCGCGGTAGATGGCCTGGGCCAGCACAGTCGCAGTGGTCGTGCCGTCGCCGGCAACGTCCGAAGTTTTTGAGGCGACTTCGCGAACCATCTGCGCGCCCATGTTTTCGGCCGCATCTTTCAGGTCAATCTCTTTCGCCACCGTAACCCCGTCTTTGGTGATCGTCGGGCTACCATATGTCTTACCAAGCACGACGTTGCGTCCTTTTGGGCCGAGTGTGATTTTCACAGCGTCAGCCAGTTGATTGACTCCGCGCAGAATCGCCGCCCGTGACGCTTCGCCATGTGTTATTTGCTTTGCCATAATTTTTATCTTTTCTCCACTTCAAAGTTGAAACGCAAACTATTGGTTTGCTGATGTCGTAACGCAAATTGTTAGTTTGCGGACCTTAGAATGCCGCCCACCCACCAGGCCCTGAGGACGAGTTGGCGTTACGCCGGAACCTATTTGCTTTTTTTGCCGCCGGTAGCTGTGCCGGCCCTGCCGATAATTCCCAGAATCTCATCCTCGCGCATGATTAGCAGCTCTTCACCATCGATCTTGATTTCAGAACTGGTGTACTTGCCAAACAAGATACGGTCGCCGGGCTTAACATCCAGCGGCTGGCGCGTCCCGTCTTCTTTGTACTTCCCTGCTCCGGCAGCAATCACTTCGCCTTCCTGCGGTTTCTCTTTGGCGCTATCGGGGATAATGATGCCTCCGCGCACTTGTTCGCCTTCGTCAATGCGCTTCACAATCACGCGATCATGTAATGGTGTGATATTCGTCTTCATAATCTGATCTCATTCTCCTTATTCGGTTTCTTCCCAGAGCTTAATCAAGGACGGACACCGGTCCGCCCTCCAGTAATCAAAAAGCTTTCCAGCTTCACGCTGTTTTGGCAGCACCCGTGTGGAGCGTCGAACTGGCGACCTCAAAGGTTTCCACCGTTGGCGTTCCCTCGACCACTTTCGACAGGGCCTTCAATATCTCGGGGTAGCTCGTTCTGTTGTAAGCCTCCGCGTCCTCTTTCGTGTCCCAGAGGCTGGTGGCTACGGCCGCCGAGCGTTCCGGGGCGACAAAAGTGATCTCATCGCGAAATCCCTTCTGTTTGCGAAGCAGCGGAAGAATTTCGCTCTCGATAATGCGGGTAAACTCTGGGGCGGAATTAGCCTTAAGTGTTATAGATACATGGCGTGCAAACATTTTTTTAATC
>JALYTI010000222.1 GCA_030854375.1 Acidobacteriota bacterium
GCCAATCGCACGTTGGGGTAATGCCACGGTGCTGATGGAGATTGATACGCGCAAACGGCGCCACTACTTTCCTGACCCTTTAGACATCTTCTGTTTGTCTAACAGCTCTTCCCATTCCGTATGAACAAACCCTAGTTCGGGTTTATCGACACGTTCATACGTGTGTGAGCCGAAGAAATCGCGTTGCGCCTGAGTTAAATTCAGAGGAAGGTTGGCGCTCCGGTACGTGTCGAAGTATCCAAGGCTTGCTGACATCGCCAGCCCCACGAGCCCTTGCTGCACGGCCGTGCCCACCAATATTCGCCACCCCGGTTGCGTTTGCTCAATTATTGCTTTGAACTGAGCGTCGAGCAGAAGATTCGTAATATTCGGGTTACGCAGATACGCTTCCTTGATTCTTCCCAGGAATTTTGCGCGAATGATGCACCCACCCTGCCAAATGCGCGCCACCTCGCTAAGATTGATGTTCCACCCAAACTCCTCTGAGCCCGCCTTTATCAAATTCATTCCCTGCGCGTAGGAACAAATTTTGGACGCGTACAACGCATCGTGAACATAAGCTTTCATTTCGTCGCCCAATTGACCCTGCTTACCTGTAGTCACACCCTTAATCTGCTTGCTTGCTTCGACCCGCGCTTCTTTTTGAGACGAGAGTATTCGCGCCACGATAGCTGCGTCGATTGTCGGAATTGGCACCCCGAGATCCAGAGCGAGCTGGCTTGTCCACTTGCCAGTTCCCTTCTGACCAGCTTTGTCCAGAACTAGATCGACCAGGGGTTTTCCAGTTTCCTCGTCTTTCACGCGCAGGATCTTTGCGGTTATCTCGATCAGGTAAGACTCGAGATCGCCGCGGTTCCATTCATCAAAAACGTCCGCCGCTTGTTCAACGGACAAGCCAAGGCCGTTGCGCATCACACCGTAAGCTTCGGCGATAAGCTGCATATCGCCATACTCGATCCCGTTATGGACCATCTTCACGAAGTGGCCAGAACCTCCTGGTCCGATATACGTTACGCATGGTCCATCCGGAACCTTGGCGGCAATGGCTTCCCAGATGGGACGAATTTCTTCGTAGGCTTTCGCGTCACCACCGGGCATGAGACTTGGTCCCAGCAACGCGCCCTTCTCACCACCCGACGTTCCCGATCCAATCATGAAGAAGCCGCTCGCTCTCAATTCTTTTTCGCGACGCTCGGTTTCTTTGAAATGCGAGTTACCGCCGTCAATAATGATGTCGCCTTGTTCCAAAAAGGGTTTTATTAAGTCGATCGTCCAGTCGACCGGCGGTCCCGCCTTAACCAGAAGGATTATCTTGCGCGGACGCTCGAGAGCGCGCACAAATTCCTCAGGTGTATGAGCGCCGATTATGCGTTTGCCACTCTCACGCGCGATAAATGCATCAAGCACCGGCGGCTCGCGATCGTAAACAGCAGTCGTATAGCCGTTGCGCTCTATATTGAGCGCAAGGTTTTGCCCCATCACGCCAAGACCGATTAATCCAATATTTGCAGTTTGCGCCATATGATCAGATTTAGAATCTCGACCTAAATCGGAGAAAGGGGCTCGTCGCCCAGCATATCGTTTAGAAAGCGGACTTGTCCGCCGCGCGGGGCAGGGCACAAGTGCCCTATCTAAACGATGGGCGAGCTTCCCAGCTCAGATTGCATCGATGATGAGTTCTCTCAGTCTCGTGAGACCTGCCACTACATCGCTCCCCAGGTCGACCCGAATAGCTCGCCTGCCGTGCGCCAGCAACGATTGAAAATCACCCAGCGCCTGCGCCTGCTTCAAGATACTAAACGTGTAAGGCTCACCGGGAATCTCCAGGTCAATCTTGTCCGGTGCAGTTATTTGAATAAAGACACCTGAGTCTGGCCCACCCTTATGTAGCTGGCCAGTTGAATGTAAAAATCTTGGCCCGTAGCCAGTCGTCGTTGCGCAGCCGGTTGCGTCGCGCAACGTCATCCGAATTGCCTGAAGCTCCGTCTCTATTTCCGGAGTTTCTTCAAGATAGGCGAGTAGCGCTATGTAGTCGCCGGGCTTTGTCATCGCGATGCGCTGACGCAAGACATCTGCAACCGAAGCTGAGACCGGGCTTCCCGCGTGATCATCATCTGCGTAAATTGTCAGGGTTCCATCACTAACCAGGGCTGGCTGCTCCTGTAACTTCCCTTCTCGCGCGAATTTTTCGAGCAGAGCTTTTGTTGCGTCTTTCGATTCCTGCACATTCGGTTGATCAAATGGATTGATTTCGAGTCGCCATCCCGCAAACGCCGTCGCCATCTCCCACAGGAAAAACTCGGCGCCCAAATCGTAAGCGTCCGCCAGGGTCCGACGACAAACCGGATGCCCGGCGGCCTCGAGAGCTTTTAACTTGGATTCCGTTTCGGCGTCAGTATGTCCAACAGAAATGGAAACGAAGAGGCGGTCGCTGCCGTACGCGGAGACCGGACCCAATGGTTCGCCAACGATGGGCACTATTCCTTTGCCTTCTTTGCCGGTGCTTTCCGCAATTAGTTGCTCAATCCATAAACCCAGAGCGGACAGTGATTGATCCGTGACGATGGTCAGCTTATCGCGGCCGGCGAGCGCAGATTCAGCCATCACCGCGCCAAGCAGGGCGGCTGGATTAGCATCTACAGCCACGCTAGCGCCGCACGATTCTGTCATTGTCTGAGCACTTCGCAGTAGCTTCTGAACATCCAATCCCATCAGCGTAGCCGGCACCATGCCGAAATATGAAAGTGCGGAATAACGTCCACCAATATCCTGCGGATTCAGGAAGATTCGCCGGAAATTTTCCGCGGTAGCTGTCTGGGCCATTTTTGTATCGGGATCAGTGATAGCGATGAAGGCCTTGCCGGGCTCGTCACTCTTTCTGGCGACTTCGTTATACCAGTACCTATGGAAGACGATGGGTTCAGTAGTAGTGCCCGATTTTGACGCGACAATAAATAAGCACCGGCTAACGTCTATCTGCTTTGAAAGATTGTTGACCGCGTCGGGGTCCGTTGAATCCAGAACAAGTAATGCGGGAAAACCGTCCGGTCGCTCGAATGTTCTTCGCAGTACCTCAGGACAAAGTGAAGAACCTCCCATCCCGCAAACCATCACATGCTGCAACCCTGATGCCTGAACGCTCTTTGCAAAACTTAAGAGCTCTCCTGAAACGTTTAGCATTGTCCCCGGCACTGTTAACCAGCCCAGCGCGTTGCGGATAATCTTTTGATGCGCCTCTTCACTCTTCCAGACCGAAGCATCCTTGTTCCAGATTCGGCCGATCACATTTGCCTTGTCTGCTTCCGCAAGTGTTTCCCTGACAGGTGCCTCATAGATTCCCAGCGATACAGTCAACGAGACACCTGCCGCTAAGCTGGAGGTGGCCCGCTTGGCTTCAATTCCTGCATCCTTCATAATCAATCCTCTAGTTTGAGAAAAGTGACGCGATTGAAATTTTAGTGAACGGAATAGTCTAGCATGGTGCGCCAAAGCGACCAGCGAGGAACCGCAAGTTGGCGCTAGTTCAGATGGCTTTGCGACTCTTTGCGTCTACTTTGCGCGCTTTGCGGTTCTGCCTGTTTGTCTTACCGCGAAGAACGCGAAGAAACCGCAAAGGAACGCAAAGAGATGCAGTTTCAATCCTGCGAACTGAACCGACACGCGTCAGTACGGCGGTAAGATGCCCTGGTCATCTCACAGGCGCTTAATTGCATCGAATCAACACGAACGATGACGAGTAAAAAGAAAAAAGCTTTGATAGTGGTGGATGTGCAGAATGATTTCTGCCCGGGCGGCTCCTTAGCGGTCGCTCATGGCAACGAGGTTGTGGCGCCCTTGAACAAACTCATCGACGAGTTCCTAAGGCGGGGGGAGCCGGTATTCAAGAGCCGCGACTGGCATTTAGAGAAGACCAAGCACTTCGCTGCTTACGGCGGAACCTGGCCGGTGCATTGTGTGCGGGACACCAGGGGCGCAGAGTTTCATCCGGACCTGATCGATGACAAGCACATTCGCGTCATTTCGAAAGGATTAGGTGACGAAGACTGTTATTCAGCATTTGATGGAACTGATTTGGGACTGCAACTTCACCGCCTGGGGATCGAGGAGGTTTGGGTCGGTGGACTTGCAACTGATTATTGCGTAAAGAATACGGTACTCGACGCTTTGAAAGAGGGCTTTCGCGTGAAGGCGCTAAAAAATGCCATGCGACCGGTGGATGTAAACCCTGGCGATGGCGAACGCGCGGTTCGAGAGATGGAGACCGCCGGAGCGGAAATTCAGGAGCAGGAAGCAGGAGCAGGAGGCAGGTCTGCGTAGACGAGCCACCTTCGGAAATCCAGGAGCAGTAGGCTGGGGCAGGAGGCAGGGGCACGTCAGCGAGTTTTGCGTATGAACTGCCACCTGCCACCTGCTCCTGCCTACTGCTCCTGCCTACTGCTCCTGCCGCCTGATTAACCATGGCCACCTTAAATATTGATCGTTATCACGCCGCGATGGGCGACGCGTCTTACAAAGATGTAGCTCGCCTGCACAACCAACAGCTGAGCGACGCCCAGGCCACGTTTTATGTTACGCAAAGAAAGATACCCTTCGCTCCGTGCCTCGGCCATGAACGCTTAATTCGTCTGCTCGTTGACAGCCAAATCGATCGGCCACGATTGAGATTTCTTGAGCAGGATCGTGGGGGCCTAAAACTTTTCGCCAAGGCCATTGAAGACATTCAGTTCGTTGGCAAGATTCGCGCGGTTCGCCCCGGTACAATCGTCTTCGCCCAACAACCGTTCGCCGACATCTCCGGGGCCTTCGGACTCACGCAAGCCCAGGAAATCAAGTTTGAGCACGCCTTTGATTTGCCAATGACGACTGCCAGCACGGCAATGCAGTTTCGTATGGCGGCGGGCGATGGGCGCTGGCTGTCCGACTTTTCCCTTCGAAGAAACGGCGACATTGAACGCGCCGTCGACATCGCTGTGTACGCCTTTATTGGCGGCTTCAACGACACGTCAAACATGGAAGCCGCACATCGCCTCGA
>JALYTI010000223.1 GCA_030854375.1 Acidobacteriota bacterium
CTGGTGAGTATGTTAATTGCATCACCGTTAGCCCTGTACCAGCGGACACTTCTTTGTGTCTTCAGGACGATTCTCCGGCAACAGTCTTTCCAGATGTGGTAGATCGGTTGCGCCCTTCTCACCGCGCAGTCTGATTTCGTAAATCGTATCCGTGACCTGGCGGAAACTGAAACGCTGCTCGAGATCGACGATCGCTGGAATCTCATCACGTTGCCAGCCGCAAGGTAACCACCAGCGGGGATCTGTGTCGAGAAACACTCGCCGCCCTTCCTTCAAGTAGTTTTCAATAAGCGGAACCAGATTGTCTCCGGGCCAACCCCCGCCGGTACCGATCGCTTCCCAGCCGCCCGCGCCAATCGCTTTCCAGTAAGTGACAGCAATCGTTTGCGACCCTGAAATCATGACGGCATCGCGCGGCAGCTTTGCGAGCTCGTGACGGTACTCCTTGCTCATCGCCCGTCTTTCAATGAACTGTTTACTGGCAGGACGAATCAAGACGCTGAATACTACTGCGACGATCAAAACTGCCGCCACGCATGAAACAAACGCAACTCGGACCCTGCCAAAACGGCGGCTCAAAGTTCGGATGAGAAAGTTTGCGGACAACGGTGCAATCGCAGGCAGGCCGGTCAGGAAGTAACGCCAGTTAACAGCTGTGCTGTAGTTGAGAAAAAGTAAGAGGTCGGCGGCCAAACCTGTCACAGCTAGCAGCAGTAAAGGAGACAGTCGTCTCTCGCGCCATTCATTTCTGACAGCGAATGGAAGTGACGCAAGAACGAGCGGAGCGCTAACAAAGAAGTAGGCAAGATAAGGCCAAAGGTTTCGCAGCATCACAGGATGACGTGCTGTCTCCTGTCGCATCGATTCGCGCCATCCAAACCAGACCAACCGGTAATGCTGATCCGTGATAAACCAAAATCCAAACCAGCTCAAAGCGAACAGGAAAAACAAGAAACACGAGAATGCGATGATCAGAATTTGACGGCGAGCCGGTTTCCAACCACAAACAAAGGGAGCAACGATCAGCCAGGGCAAATAGAAACCAATTGTCTCACGAAGATTGACTCCCAAACCCAGGAGCGCGGCCCCCATCAAAACCAGCCAAACGCGTTCTTGTTGCAAACCGCGATAATGGATTGTCAACGCGACTGCCAACAGAAGAACCGACGGGACATCTGTCATCACCTGTCCACCGTAGAGCACAAACACGGGAGAGAAGACGACGAAGAGCGCCGCCAGAGTGGCGGTATGAACCGAACGGGAAACGTCACGCGCCAAAACCCAACAGGCAATCACCGCCAGCGGGGCTTGAGCAACGACGGCGTACTTAAAAATAAGGTATGCGCTTTCCGGCTGCACATTGAAGAGCCAGTGCGCTGTCCGATAAAGACCATGGTTCCCAAATATGAAAAGATTGCGGCCGAGGGCCATCGAAGAGGGATAGCCGGCCAAAGACAACATGGTGTAGTCCATGCCGTCCCAGTCGCCGATAAACGGATCGACAAAATAGAGGACGAGCAATAGTCCGGCCACGGCCGGAACAAACCACCAAGCCCATGCCTTCCAGAAGGACAGCGAAGGATCGGCGCTTATCGGGGCCACAAACGTTGCGCGTTTGAAAACTTTTTCAGACGTTACCGGCGTGTTTGTCGTTGGGTGTGCCTGGTTCAACGAGTTGAGTTTCGACCGAAGGGGCCGGCCTCTTTACCATCTTTACGCGATTACCCTGCGCATTGTACTCAACTTCATCCATGATGTTGTACATAAGCAAGACGCCGCGACCCGAAGACTTGAACAGGTTCGCCGGATCGCGTGGGTCGGGTATTGTCTGCACATCGAAACCCTCCCCCTCGTCCTCAACTGTGAAGCAGGCTTCCTTGGGAGAGAGTTCTGCCCCGACGCGCACTAGCTTTGTTGGATCGTTCTTGTTCCCGTGCTTGACTGCATTAACAAACGCTTCATCAAGCGCAACGAAAAGATGTGACCCTTCAATACTAATATGGCCCATCTTAGCAACGCGCTCCAGTAGGTATTGGAGCACGCCATTCATTAAAGCGACGTCGCTTGGTAATTCAAATTCAATTTTCTCGTGAGTATGAGAAAGCAGGCTGGGATCGTCGACGTAGCGAAGTTTATAAGAGAGCGTCTTTTCAACTATCTCGCGCAGTTCGTCTCTGTTGTACGGAAGTCGCAGGTAATTTGCCGCGACCATCTTGAAGGCCTTCACTATCACGGGTTCATTCGCGTTTGAGGTAACAGGAGTCAGGAGGTGTCGGTGACGTAACTCGGCCGTCCCTTGACCGTTCGCCTCATCGGATTGGGCGTCCACCGTCAGATCGCTGATTATCAGATCAAATTGGTCAAGGTCGTCACGATTGAGGGCCTCATCTCGATCGCCTGTGACGACGGCCTCGTGGCCCAGGCCGCCAAGCGCGGCTTCGAGTATGGCACGCAGCTCATCGTTGTTATCGACGATGAGAATCCTACGTTTCTGCATCCCACTCCAATCTGCTGGTGAAAGTCCGAGGAGAGATGAAAGCGTTACCCGGCGCGCTTCCCAAGACGTTTTACGAAATTTAGGGCCGTTGCGTTCGGCAATATATCACCCGGACGCCATAAATGATAAGAACAAACCCACCTCTTGAAGTGGAGCCTTTGTTCGTTGGCTGCCCACCGGTCGAACGTCGATTAAACTCCGGATCCTCTGGAGATGCGTGGGAGTCACGTTCCCCTGATTGTGGCTCTTGCGTTACACTACGCGTCCAATCCTGCCGCATGGCCAAACACGGTAAACTTCAAATAGCGCTCGAGTACGGACTTGCAAAGGCAATCCTCGCCAGTCTCGGAGTGTTACCGCGTCGCGCGGCAATCGCTGTGGGCCTCAGCGTTGGACGCATCGCTTACTACTTACCGGGCAATCTTCGCCGAACGGGCGAACGCAATCTGGAGATCGCCTTTCCAGAAAAAACTGAGCAAGAGCGAAGGCGATTATTGCGCGGTTGCTTTGCAAGTCTGGGCCGGCTTCTTGGCGAGTTTAGTCAATTACCCCGCGCGACTCCGGAAAAACTGCGCCAGCTCATCGAGTATGACGAAGTTGGTCTGGCCCACTTGAGAGAGGCGGAAAAAAATAAGCGCGGGGTCATTTTTTTAACTGGTCATCTGGGCGCCTGGGAACTGCATAGCTTCGGATGGTCAGCGCTAGAGTATCCAATTAGTTTCCTCGTTCGTCCTCTCGATAATACGCGCATAGAAGAAATGATTGAGCGAGTGAGAACCCGGTTCGGCAATCGCGCGATCGATAAGAAGAGTGCTGCGCGTCAGTCCCTTCGAGTTTTGCGTGAAGGTGGAACGTTGGGCATCCTGTCCGATCTCAACACACAGACTCACGAAGGAGTGTTTGTTCCCTTCTTTGGAAAGCTTGCCTGCACCACTGCCGGAATTGCCACACTCGCACTTAAGACCGATGCAGTAGTAATTCCTACTTGCGCAGTTTGGGACAAAAAGAAAAAGCGCTATTTCTTTCATGGTGACGCACCGGTGGAGCTGGTTCGGACCGGAAAACATGACAAAGATGTCGAGCTGAACACCGCTCGCTTTGCAGCGGCAGTTGAACGCATGGTCCGACTCTACCCGGATCAATGGCTATGGATTCATAAACGCTGGAAGACAAGACCACCGGGCGAGGCGGACGTATATCGGTAGGCAGGAGCAGGCGGCAGGCAGCAGGCAGCAGGCAGCAGGCAGCAGGCAGCAGGCAGCAGGAAGATAAGATTTTTCATTTCTCATTTTTCATTTCTCATTTTTCATTCGCAGATTCAACTTGGAAGTGCAACAGAGTGCTGTTTGAAAAACACTTCGTTAGGGGTCCTATAACCAAGCGTCTTACGAGGCCGGTTGTTTAATAGGTCTTCCACTTGTTGCAGGTCTTTATCTGTAAATCTGGCGAAGTCATACTTCTTGGGAAAGTACTGGCGCACGAGACCGTTGGTGTTCTCATTCAGCCCTCGTTCCCAGCTGGCATAAGGATGCGCGAAGTAGATGCGCGCTTGGAGTCCTGCGGCGATCAACTCGTGGTCACAGAACTCTTTCCCATTGTCTACGGTTATGGTGTGTACCTTAGCAGCCAGCGGCGCTAACAGTTCGATGGTGTTGTCCTTCATTTCTGCGGCTGCTTTAGTGGCCAGCTTGCGCAAACGGGTGAGCTTCGATTTACGCTCGACGACGCTGAGGATACCGCCTTTATGGCGGGCGCCCACGATAGTGTCAGCCTCCCAGTCGCCAAAGCGAGCTTTGCGGGCCACGATCTGGGGCCGCTCATCGATGCTGATGCGGTTGGGGATCTGGCCCCGGCGGATGTAGCCGCTATAACGCTTGCGCTGCTTCTTTTGACTGCGTAAATGACGATGCAGCGTGCCACCGCGCCGTTTCTCCGCATAGATGTAGAGGTAGATGCATTCATGGCTTACGGTTGGCTGTTTCTCCAGCTTCAGCCGTCCGGCAATTTGCTCTGGGCTCCACTCCTGGCGCAAGAGCCGCTCGACCTGTTGCCAGGTCTCCCAAGCTATGCGCGAACGATAAGCTTCGCTCTGTCGATCAAAAGCAAGTTCATCCGCCTGGTACGGCCGATAACCCTTCAGTCCCCGGTTGCGGCGTAGCTCACGTGAGATCGTGCTCTTGTGGCAACCGACAAGGGCTGCGATTCGAGTCTGGTTATGTCCGGCTCTCATCAAGGCGTATATCTGGTATCTTTGTTCACGAGCAAGCTGTTTATAGTTCATTGGGTGCTTCTTTTGACTTGGCGGTTAGAAAAGCACGCTTACGCTATCGCAGCTTGCTCTTAACCACTATTTCAAAAGTTGCACTTCAAGTTGAATTCACCATTTGTCATCTCCAGTGGCGCATGCGCAAATCGAAGCTGACAAATGGAAATGGAAAAGGAACTTTCCCAAATGGTGGGACACCGAGACTAACAGCTTTAATAGCTCACACCC
>JALYTI010000224.1 GCA_030854375.1 Acidobacteriota bacterium
GCTCACTGCTTACCCTTCGTGGCACGCGATGCGCTAGGGAAATTCACTCGTACGGTTCTAAACTAACCGGAAAGGGTGAAAAAAGATAAATTGCGATTACTGATTGTGGACGATGAGGAAGCGTCGCGCTACGGCATGCGGCGGGCGCTTACCACCTTTGGCTACAGCGTTACTGAAGCGGAATCGGCCGAAGCGGCAAGGATACTGATAAAGCAGCAACCGCCTGACCTGATGCTGCTCGATGTCAATCTGCCGGGAATCAGTGGCCTGGACTTTCTGCGCGAGTTGCAGGGCCCAAATCCCTCAAATGGAAACCAGCCGCTGGTGATAATTATCACTGCGCACGGCTCGGAACGAATGGCCGTCGAGGCCGTAAAATCCGGAGCATACGACTACCTTTCGAAACCCTTCGAGCTCGATGATCTGCGGCTGGTCATCAAGAATGCGGCGGAAACAATCGAGCTTAGACGCGAGAATCTTTCGCTGCGCCGGCGATTAGAAGTCGAGCGTTCTCAACGTGGCGCTCTGATTGGTGCTTCCGAAGGGATGCAGCGCGTACGCTCGATGATTGAAAAGGTTGCCGAGACCGATGCCACCGTGCTGGTAAGAGGTGAATCCGGTACCGGGAAGGAGTTAGTAGCGCGCGAACTTCACGAAAGAAATAGCGTGCGAAGCGGCGGCCCTTTTGTCGCAGTCAACTGTGCGGCGCTTCCTTCGGAGCTGATTGAGTCTGAGCTTTTTGGTCACGAAAAGGGCGCTTTTACTGGTGCCGCAGCAAAACGAGAAGGGAAGTTTGAGCAGGCGAACGGTGGCACGCTCTTTCTGGATGAAATCGGGGACATGAGCGCTAACGTTCAAGCAAAACTTTTGCGAGCGCTGGAAGAGAGACGCATTGAACGGCTTGGTGGAAACGAATCGATTCCGGTTGATGTACGGATTGTTAGCGCCACGCATCGTCCATTGGAGCAGGAGATTGCGGCGGGCAACTTTCGCGCGGACCTGTTCTACCGTCTTCGAGTAATGACGATTGATATACCTCCCCTTCGCGATCGTCGCGAAGATATCCCGTTGCTTGCCGAGACATTTACTCGCTCAGCTGCAGAACGTTATGGCTTGCCGTTGCGGCAGATCGCGCAAAGCGCTCTTCGCAGACTGGTGGACTATGAGTGGCCGGGAAATGTGCGCGAGTTGAAGAACACCATCGAGCGTGCGGCGATAATGGCTGAGGGTGAAGAGCTTCGTTCGCAGGATTTACCTGATGAAATCACTTCGGTTGAGAAGAGCACAGCTGAGAATGCAGGACCTGCGGAGGGCGGCCTGTCTGTGCCTTTCACCGCAGATTTTCGTGAGGACCGACGCGAGTTTGAACGCCGTTACATCTCACGGTGTCTTGAGCATACGCACGGAAACGTGACGCGCGCTGCCGAGATTTTGGGTATGCACCGCCAGTCGCTGCAACACAAACTTCGCCAGCTCGGGCTGGGCAGACGTTACGTCGCAGTTGGTGGAGAGGCGCAGGATAATTCGGTAATGACACCTTTGACGCAAGGCGAGGACGAACCTTAAACCTCGACGATTCACAAAATATCTGACAAGTGTCGGAAAGTTAATCCTTTTAATAAAACCTGGGTCTAGCCTCACACCTGAACCTTCTTCCCCTCAAAGCCCGTCCCAGAGGCTCACTAGGCTACTCTTAAAGCGCCAACGGCGCGAAATGTAATAGCCTGGGCCACCGGCCCAGGATCAGGTCAACGTTGAGGCCCGGAGCGCTGAAGGCGCGGAATAAGGCGATCTGCAACCATCTGAAGTTCAGCCCACGGCGAAGGGATTATTTTGCGCCTACAGCGCTCGGACTTATGCATGTCATATCCGGGCCGGTGGCCCAGGCTATTACATTTCGCGCCGTTGGCGCTTTAAGAGTACTTTCCACGACGCCTTTTCACTTCTTGCGTTATGAAACTACGGTTAATAAACTGCAATGCAATAACAAATCAATGGGAGATGCATAATTCATGAAGGCACGTATCGACGCAATAATTCAACGCGAGCAAGCGGAATATCTTGAGAAACTAATCCCTCAGACTGACCCGTTGTTAGTGGAGATGGAGAACTATGGGGCGGAACGTCGCATTCCCAGCGCCGATCGCGAAGTGGCGATGTTTGTCGAGATTACGGCTAGAGCGATCAAAGCGAACCGGGCACTCGAGATTGGAATGGCGATCGGATACACGACCATTCATCTCGCTCGCGCCGTGGGTGACGGTGGCCTGGTCGTCACGATTGATCCAAGCGATGAGATGATCAAGGCGGCGGAAAGTTATCTCACGCGGGCTGGATTGCGCGACCGCGTGCGCATTGAGCGCGGCAAAGCTCTCGACGTGATTCCGCAGCTGACCGACACGTTTGATTTGTTGTTTATTGACGCCCTCAAAGAAGAATATTCAGATTACCTGAAAGTCGCTTTGCCGAAGTTGCGCAAAGGCGGTGTGGTAATCGTCGATAACCTTCTCTGGGGCGGGCAAGTGGCCGGCGAGGTTCGTTCATTGGACCAGGAAAGCTCGACGAATGCATTGAGAGAATTCAATAAGGAGTTCGTGAACCATCGCAAGCTGCTGGCTGAGGTGCTTTCGGTGGGTGATGGATTGGGTTACGCAGTGAAGGTTGCATGAACCAACTCTGCGGCTCAGCCGCCTGATGTGCGGAAGGTCTCTGACCTTCCGGGCAATTAACTCCTATTCGGGGCTGCGCCCCCTTGCCTGAACCTTTCGGGGCGCAGCCCCTCCAAATGGAATTGGCGAATCGTCGGTGGGGCACAGCCGCCACCGCACATCAGACGGCATAGCCGCTTCCACGCTTCGATGATCATTCCAAATACCACACAATTCCAGGCTCGAATCGCGGAGATCATTCGAGGGGGCGGCGTCATCGCGTTCCGCACGGATACTTTTTACGGCCTGGGTGCCGATCCTTTTAATGAATCCGCAGTTCGCCGGATTCGACGATTGAAAGGAAGGGAAGAAGCTAAGCCGATTCTTCTTCTAATTTCAGATTTGGAAGAAGTTGATCGATTCATCACGAATCAAAGCCAACTTTTCAACCAGGTTGCAAATCGTTTCTGGCCCGGTCCTCTAACAGTCGTCAGCGTCGCTCGCCAGGCACTACCTTCCGTCTTAACAGCGGGAACAAAGACGATTGGTCTGAGGCTACCAGACGATGAGAACTTGCGCGCGCTGGTGCGATTGTGCGGAGGCGCCTTGACGGCGACGAGCGCGAATACAGCGGGTGAGCCACCGGCGCGCTCGGCGACAGAGGTGGAGAATTATTTCGCGCAGAATATCGATTTAGTTCAGGGTATTGATTTAATTATCGATGGCGGTGAGGTGACGGCCACGCAGCCATCAACCGTTTTGGACTTAACTGTGGCCCAACCACGTTTGATACGCGAAGGCGCGATCACGCGCGAAGACCTGCAAGAATTTGGAGTGCGCTGACTTGTCAGCGCTTTGGTCCGCTGCGACTAGTTGCAGGCTGCAACCGCAGGGCTCGCAACAAACGCGGCGTTAAGTCTGCGCGAGAAACGCGGCGTCAAGTTGCGAGGAAAAGCGGCGACAAGTCGCCGCACTCCAAAATGCGATGCAGGTCACGCGGGAGAGGCGGGAGTTGCTTCTTTTTGGAGTGCGCTGCCTTGTCAGCGCTTTTCGGCTGCGACTGGTCACAGTCTCCGACGCGGATCGCAACAGTCGGGGCGAAGAAAAGCGGCGACAAAGTCGCCGCACTCCAAAAAGCTGGAAAAAGCTCCGCAGCTTTGCGGAACACCAATTCCGCTACACGGGTCACTACGTTCCGTGTAGTTGCCTTACTTCGGTCGTCGTATTAGTTAACGGTCAGATTCCTGACAAATCCCCAGTCACCGCTGGCATCCACCTTAATGTTTCCCACATTCTTTTTGGCGATGACGATGTTCGCCTGGTACCAAAGCGGGAACACCGGCACCTCGCGGCTCACAATCTCCTGGACGCGCGCGTAAAGCTGCTTCGCCTTTTCACGGTCAAAGGTATTCACAGCCTCGTCGAGCAGCGCATCGAGTTCTTTGTTGCTGTAGCGACTGCGATTTCGAGAAGCTCGCGCCTCGGTCGGTATTTCAGAGGTAGCGAACAAGTCCTTAAAGAAGATCGGATCCTGGTTTCCCCCGACCCATTGTCCATAAAAAATCTGAAAGTTTCCGCGCCGCAGTTCGTCGAACAAAGTATTTAGTTCAGCCGTCTCGATAGAAACTGGAATGCCTACATTCTTCAGGTAATTTTGTATAACGCCGGCATAATTCTTCGCGGCCACGCTGCTGCCCGACACTTTGAAGACAACACGCTTCGCAAACCTCATCTGCGGGCCGTCACCGTCAGGATCTTTTAACCCCGCTTCGTCCAACAACTTCTTCGCCATCGCCGGATCGAATGAATATGTTTTGCCGGGTGTATAAGCCCATGATTCTTCCGGCAGAATTGAATGTGCGATCTTCCCCTGGCCCAACAGAAGATCACGGATCATTCCTTCACGATCTACCCCGTAAGCAATTGCCTGCCTGACTCGAACGTCGTTCAGCGGCGGCTGACTGGTATTGAAAGTCAGCAGATTGACATTTGAGCCGGTAAACTGAAGTACCTGAAGTTTTGGATCCTGTCCCAGGAGTTTGATTGCATCCGGTGACAGGCTGGTGGGCAAAGGCGCAATATCGACGCGCCCTGAACGAAGCTCGGCTTGAAGCGCGTTCGTATCCGCAATCACGCGCACGCGAAGTACCGAAATATGAGGAGCGCCTTCCCAGTAATCGGGATTTGCCTGGAGGTCGAGGATCTGCTGTGAGCTATCGTAACTAACGAACTTGAATGGACCGGTTCCCAGCGGATGATCTTTTTGGGTGGCATAACTGTCTTTCGGAATGATCGCAACGGGAACGAGGTTGCTGAGCAAACCAGTCCAGGGTTTTATCAGCG
>JALYTI010000225.1 GCA_030854375.1 Acidobacteriota bacterium
CAATTGAACCAGGCCGCGACAAGTCGCGACCGACCAAAGCGCTGACAAGTCAGCGCACTCCAAAAAGAACCGTATCAGCGACCAGTACATTAGTTGGTCTCATTCAAATCCTACCAAGACTCAAGTAGCAAATTATGATAGATTTCGTTTTGATTGAACTGTCAACAAGCGCAAAGGAATTAGTCGATGGAAAACCAAAATAAGACCGTTGAGATTTCGTACGACGTGCGCGTGAAACCCGGTCGAGCCGGAACTGATCCGGAGGCGCCGGATTGGGAAGTGTTGGAATTGGAAGATGGCGTGGTAAAAAATAACGCCGACATTTTTGACAACCTGACCCTGGCGGAGGCGAATCAGATTTCAGGTATGTGGACAAAGAAAAAAGAAGAGGCGGAAGCGGGCACCGCAGAAGTAACACCGAGTTGACTTTGAGAAGCGCGGAGAGCGATCAACCATCAGTGACCGGCTCGAAACCAAATTTCTTGAGCCGCCAATCCTGTCCCTCAACTACCAACGCGGCAACGTACCCCGGAGCAACGGAAATTGATTGCATGGTCCAACGCGATACCTCACCGGAATCTTTATAGTTTTTTAGCAAAGCCGCCGGCTCACGCGGGGCCAGTGAGACATCGAATTCATCAAGCGGCATGGAAAGCCCTTCGCCTCGCGCTTTGATATACGCCTCTTTGCGCGTCCAGCAATTAAAGAACGCCTGTTTTCTTAATTCCACAGGAAGAGAACGAAGCGAGCTGATTTCCCGGCGTGAGAAAAAGCGTTCCGCGATTTTCTCGCCTGCCAGATCCTCTCTCATCAATTCAAGGTCGACGCCAAGTTCTCGTCCCCGCGAAAACGCATAGATCGCCATGTCACCGGAATGAGCCAGATTGAAGTTGATTGAACCTCGATGAGTTTCCTTTAGGTAGGGTTTTCCCTTATCCGCGTAAAGAAACTGTAACTCAGCGGAACTCACTCCAAGATAAGCGGCGAGGAGCCTTCTCAGTAATCCGCGAGCGACGATGTAGTGGTTTCTATCTTTCGCGAAGTGGAATCTATTAGCTCGTGAGATTTCGTCTTCAGAGAGAATGAGTTTTAGCCTGTCGGCTAAGCGATCATCTAACGCCGCATGCCAAACATGGACCTCATCCTCGCTTAGTGTGAGGGAGTGTAACGGCAGATCGTTATGACTCACCGAAGCAAGAGTGGCCGAATCGTCAATAGAATAGTTGATCAAGTCCGGGAATAGAGTTGTACGGCAAACTGTTAGTCGCGATCCTGGTTGCGCGCAACTAACGGTTTGCGTCTCAGATCGCGGCGTCGTCTCCGGCATTATCTAATAGCATTGGATAATTCTGCTATCGTCTGATGCTCAAAAAGTTCTCGCGGCGAGATTTTAACTCCTGCCTGTGCGGCCCGGGCAAGGATTAAGGTTCCCAGGATGGAATCGCCGCCCAGGTCGAAGAAATTATCGTGGATGCCTACGCGCTCCAGCTTCAAAACCTCCGCCCAAATTTTCATCAGCTTTTGCTGGGCCGCTGTGTGCGTTGCCATAGAACTCTGCTGCTGATAGCCGTTTGACCTCCGACCCGGTGCGGGCAGAACCTTCCGATCGACCTTTCCATTTGCTGTCAGCGGCAGGGAGTCCATTCTAACGAAGGTAGTCGGGACCATGAAATCGGGGACTTTCGCCTTCATAAAATCCCGCAGCTCGTCGATCTCCTCTTCACGCTGGTCGCTAACTACATAAGCTATGATCCGCTTCTCACCCGTACCATCTTCACGGGCCAGCACCACGCAATCCCGTACTCCATAGCATTGCTTCAGAATGGTTTCTACTTCATCCAACTCAATGCGAAAGCCTTTGATCTTAACTTGATTGTCGATGCGACCTACGTACTCGAGGATTCCGGCAGAATTAAAACTTGCTAAATCCCCTGTTCTGTAAAGTCGCGTATGGCCGTCCCTGTTGAACGGGTCGGGAATGAATCGATCGTCTGTCAGCTCTCTGCGGTTGAGATAACCAAGCCCCACGCCGTCGCCTCCAACGTAGAGCTCGCCGGTCACGCCTTTTTCTACGGGCTGTAGACTTTCATCCAATACGTAGAGTTGAGTGTTCGCAATCGGAGAGCCAATCGGTACCGGGCCGAAACTCGAATCCCCGGCGCCAACCTCATACACACAACACCCCACTACTGTTTCCGTAGGCCCGTACTCGTTGATTAGCCGCGTTGCGGGCGCATGATTTCTCCAGAAAGAGAGGTTCTCCATGCGTAATGCTTCGCCACCGATAATCAATGCGCGAACTCGTCCGGCCACCTGATCTTCGGGCATTAACTCGGCGAGTGCTCGCAGATGCGCGGGCGTGATTTTCACCAGGCTGTAGTTATCGCGCGCGAGCAAAGCTTCGGCAAGGTTTTCAATACCGTCGTCAACCAGAAAGACACTTCTACCGACCATTAGTGGCGAGAAAAGGCTGGTGATCGTGAGGTCAAACGAGATAGATGAATGTACCAGCGCGCCGCAGCCCTTCGCCACCTCATAAGCGTCACTACACCAACTAAGGTAATTCACGAGCCCGCTATGAGAAATCATCACACCCTTCGGTTCACCGGTGGAACCCGAAGTGTAAATCACGTATGCCAGATTATCGGGTGTCGTGTGAGCAGGGGAATTATCTTTCCGTTCTTTCGCGACGATGTCCCAATCGGAATCCAGCGAAAGTCTTGGGCCATTATGCGGCGGAAGACCGTCAAGTAAATGGGACTGCGTGAGCAACACAAAGACGTTCGCATCACGAAGCATCAACGATAACCTCTCGCTCGGATATGTCGGATCGAGGGGAACATACGCGGCACCCGCTTTTAGTATGCCCAGAATTCCCACAAGCATCTCCGGCGAACGCTCGACACAAAGTCCTACCAGCGAGTCTGCGCCGACACCGAAACGCTTCAGGAAACGCGCTAGTTGATTTGCGCGAGCATTGAGTTCGCTGTAGGTAAACTGCTTGTCGCGCGAGACCAGGGCGACAGCCTCGGGGCTTCGCTCCACTTGCTTTTCAAACAGCTCATGAACGCATTTGTCGCGCGGATAGGCGCGGCCGGTATCGTTGAAAGCGATGAGAAACTGCCTAAGCTGAACAAGGTGCGCAGCGCCACTTTCTCCAACCCGAAGTATGTCTTGAACAAGAGTAGCCATAATTTTCTTTAAGTTAAACCTTGCTGATTGATAGAGCTTTATCCTGGTTGTGGCCAACCGCTTTAGGTCGCGTTGCGTGAGCAGCACCGGCCCTATTTAGTACCGTTTGATACGGCTCAGCCATGCCGACCACGACCTTACGCTTTCCCAAAAATGGTTTTCGTCCATGCGCTGTGAGCATATTGTCCAACAGCAACACATCGCCTTCGTTCCAGGGAAAGACAACCGAATGCTCGTCACAGACGCGCAAAATTTCGTCTAGCATTGAAGAGTCGATCGGCGATCCATCGGCGAAGTAAACGTTGCGCGGCAGGTTTGTTTCTCCAAACGCATTCAACAGCCAATCGCGAACTTCCGCCGGTAGCCTGGAAATGTGAAATAGATGTGCCTGATTGAACCAGATGATTTCGCCGGTGCGGGGATGGCGTTCCGTAACCTGACAAAGCTGCCGCGTGCGCAACTGATCGTCTCCAATCCACTCAAACTCCATCTGCGCCTTGTAACAATAAGCTTCGACTATAGCCCGACTGGACGTTTGGAAAACTTCCTGCCAGGGAAGATCCAATCCTGTGCCATAGTTGCGCACATAGAGCAAACCTTTCCGAGCAAAACATTCTCGAATCTCCGGGGCAATCGCCCGGTAAATCTTTCGGCTGTCGGCTATTGGTGTTTGGCCCCCTTGCTCCGCCACTTCCAGCGAAAAGAACCAGAGCTTCATAGGCCAACTTCGTGAATAGGAATTCTCGTTATGCAGCGGTATCGACTGATGCGCCGGGTATTCCGTAGATGAATAGATCCTGCCACTAATCACAGTGCGAGGTGTGGAGCGGTAAGAATAATCCAATAGTGGTCCCGAGACGGCTTCAATCAATCGTTCAAATTCCTCCGGTGCCGAAAGGCCGAAGCCGCGGAAGAGAATTGCCCCGTTTCGCAACAAATATTTTTCGATGAAGCCCTGGTTAACAGCGGCCCACTTAATAAGATTAAGACCCTTGACCGCCGGCCGCACCACCAGGGGCAGTGGGCTGTCGGGTCTCAAATAGCCCATCGTGATCTCGCGTAGCAGCGAGTCGCGATCGCTGGCCGATTGCGGTAATAAATAAATGCTCATATGTTACGGCGCTTTAACTCAGGTCTTTCGTTCAAGCCATCTCATTTGCGGGCGAAAGTAAACTCACTTCACCCACATTACTGTAGTGGTGTGGTCCACGTGCTGCCCCCTGGATTTCCTTGTAATAAATAGAAACTCTCAAAACGGCGCAGTTGCCAGAAACGGGTTGGCGATTCTTGAACCAATCTCGGGCTGTAGTTCACCTCAGGCGGCACTATCCTGCGCGCAGGCTGATGACGCGGCGTGTGCGCGATGCTGGGCATGATCGAGACAAACCCTCAGCTTCTCAGCAACCATCCGGACGTGTGGTTCTTTTACAATGTCCAGGTGATTGCCAGACACTCTGACCTTTTCCAGGCCACCACCGATAAGTCCCTGCCAGCCCTCTTCAACATCGTAGGCAGCAGTAAGATCGTCGCTGGCGAGAAAGAGTGTGGCCCTTCCTGGATAGACTCGGGGCACATAATCCTTGACCGCTGCGAAGTTGAGTTCTTCAATGTTTTTCAGGACGCTCGGGATGGGCCGGCCAATGCGTTGGCAGATCTTATATGCTCGTCGATACAGCTTGTGTTTAGTTTTCGCCGGAGCATATTTCAATTTGGCGAGGACGTATTGGAGCTTGGCTGCGGCGGGTAGATAACGAAGATTTTCCCGATGTGATTGGATCTTTCGTGC
>JALYTI010000226.1 GCA_030854375.1 Acidobacteriota bacterium
ATTCAGTACCTCGCAACCCTGATTACCCGATGCCACAGATAGTAAACCTTAACATTGTCGCGAGGAACTCGCCATCCGCCAGTTGGTCGAGCATTTCCTGGTGGCTGCAACGTTAAGACGAAGGGCGCGTTGAGTAGGATTTTGGCGGACTACAACTACAAGAAGAAACGCAATTCGATATAGTTGAGCACGTCGTCCGACCAAGCTTCAGGCGTCAGCTTTTTCCTGGCGCAGGTGGCTGATGTGCCGCCAGATCCACCAGGCAGCCAATAAAACCGCGGCAATTCCAATCAAGAAGTCGAAACGATGAAACCAGGTTTTCAGCGTGTCGTCCTTGTTCCACTTTTCCCCAAGTTTTTGACCGACATACGCAAGGCCCAGGCACCATGGCAATGACCCCGCGAACGTATAAATGACGAATCGCTTTAAGTTCATGCGCGCCACACCTGCAGGGAAAGCTATAAAAGTTCGGATGGCCGGCAACAGACGACTGACGAACACAATAATTTCTCCATGGTTCGCAAACCAACGATCAGCCATATCGAGATCGTGACGCGATACCAGAACGTAGCGTCCATATTTTTCGATTAGAGGGCGTCCACCATGACTGCCCACCCAGTAAGCTACGAGTGACCCGAGAACACATCCAACTGCACCGGCGAGTCCGACCGCCCACAAATTCATCTGACCAGTCGACACCAGGTAGCCCGAAAACGGCATGATGATTTCAGAGGGCAGCGGTATGCACGCTGATTCAATTGCCATCAGCAAAACTATTCCTGAATAACCAAGTAATGAGATTGTGGCGACGATGAAACCCGACAGAACTTCAATTATTCGTGCAATCATTATTTTTGGATTAGAAGTTCGATGCTAGATGGTCACTGCGGAATTCGGAAACTGGAATGGAACTGTTATGTTGCCCAGCCATGTTGACCAATCAACGGAACAAATGCACATCCGCCATGGTCTTCTTCCTTCTGACCGGTCGCGGTCTTAATTATGCGCACCAGACGTTGCGACTCGCGAGATTCACCAACGGGCACCACCAGACGTCCGCCAACTTTTAGTTGGGCAACGAGAGGATCCGGGACACCTGGACCGCCGGCCGCAACGAGTATCGCATCATAGGGAGCGTTTGACGCCCAACCCAACGTGCCATCGAAACATTTTACTGTCGCATTATGAATGTCTAACTGCCTGATGCGGGTTTGAGCTTCGCGCGCAAGGTTAGCAATGCGCTCGATCGAATAGACCTGACCCGCGACTTTCGCCAGAATAGCTGTCTGATATCCCGACCCCGCGCCTATTTCGAGAACCCGGCTTTCAGCGTTGATCTCAAGCAACTCCGTCATGCGCGCGACGATGAAAGGTTGAGATATCGTTTGGCTGCCGCTGATCGGCAGTGCGTGATCGCCATACGATCGAGACTGAAGCGCTTCGGGTACAAAAGCGTGACGTGGAACGGAGCGCATCGCTTCCAGGACTTTCAGGTCACGGATTTGATAATGATCGCGTAGGCGCTCGACCATTCGCTCGCGTGGGATGGAATAATCCTGGCTTCTCTTTGAGGGTTGTTGACCTATCGTTTGCACAGAGCTTCAGTTCGGCAGAAGAGAGCGAGATTCCAAGAGTCGCTACGTCTTATACAGCAACTCTGAATCTTTCAAATAATTCCACGTTTCGATCGCGCTGAGTGCGCCGTGATCCGTCATGTCACTCCTCAAGGGCGTGACCGAAATGTAACCCAGATCTATAGCATTGTAGTCGGTGCCGTCCGCTGAGTTCGTATTGAAATACTCTTCGCCAATCCAGAAGTACGGTTTACCGCGGGGATCGATGTGTTCGCTAATTACGGGACGAGCATTCTTGATTCCCTGTCGCGTAACTCGAACGCCTTTGATCTCTTTGGCAGGGATGTTGATGTTAAGGAGTGTGCCTTCAGGTAGGCCTTCTGCCAATACTTTTCGTATAGCTACCACAGCAAATTGTGCAGCCTCGCGAAAGTCAAAATGTTCGCGAGCTACCAAACTAAATGCCAGACCCGGCACTCCAAGAATCGTCGCTTCGAGCGCACCGGCTACGGTGCCGGAATACGTGGCGTCGTCACCGAGATTACCGCCATGATTAATTCCTGATGCACAAATATCGGGCATGTCTTCGTGCGGCAGAATCTTATTGAGAGCCAGCGTGATGCAATCGGTAGGTGTCCCATCCACTGTCCAATGTCTTTCGTCAATCTGTCGGATGCGCAGAGGCCGCGCCAGGGTGAGACTATGAGAAGCGCCGCTCATCTCTGAGGCTGGGGCTACGACGTAAACGTCGCCCACTTCTTTTAGAGACTCCTCAAGTCTGATCAGACCATTTGAGTGGATGCCGTCGTCGTTTGTGAGCAGAATTCTCGTCATAAGAAAGCGGTCTCGATCTGCGCCATCACCTTCCCCTGATCGTGTTTCCCTAATCCTGGCCACACCTGGAGCGCCAGTCTCGATCGCTTACGTACACACGACTGGATGCTGGGCACACTTTGGTGCCGCCGGCACAGTACGATGGGCCCTATTAGTCTCGAGGGGTAGTAGGGCGCATGCGGCCTTTCTTCTTGTTCCGTTTGCGCGCGAGAGCTGACTTGAGTTTCGCCTTTTGTCCTGGAGGGATAAAGAATGCGTGCTTCTTCGCATCCTTGATGATCTCTTCGGTCATCACTTTGCGTTTGAACCGGCGCAAGGCACTTTCGATCGATTCACCCTGATTAACAGTAACTATAGCCATTCGCTTCCCGTCTTTCTTAAAGTCTTCTCTTTTTACCCAGCTATTTAACACGCCGTAAACGGCTGTGGTCAAGTACGCACGTCCTGAGCGGGACGCAGCTTGCCGTAAAGCGAGCGTGAGATTCAGAACCTTAGAGGTATTTCACGCAGCGAACCCCGCGAACATCTACTCGCTCGCGGGGTTCACTTCTGAACTAAAACGTAATCGACTAAACCAGAACAGCTTCCGCAGTTTCTTGTTTCTTGCGGCTTAGGCCTTGAATTTGGACCGGCTTGTCCGCTTCTTTCGTGTCCAGCTGCTTCTTAAGCACGATATCCTGATAAAGCTTTCGCATCATCACGGCCTCTTCATGCGCGGTCTTGGGCCCTTCCATCTCAGGCTTGTTGGGCCGAGTTAGATCGATCGGGTTCAGAACAAGATCGTGGACCTTTTCGTTTAGTTCGACTTCCTTCCCGCGAGCAAAAATCTCGTGACGACCATGCTCTTCATACCACTTGGCGACAGTCGCATTCTGGTGCATGTTCTCGATGATGTTTCTCCATCCTATGCCCGTATTGTAAGCACAGAAGGAAATCTCGCCCTCTTGAGTACCGTAAGGAATGATGCACATTTCCGTGCGACGGAAGTCGTAATTGAAGAGGTCCTGGAACCACATTCCCGCGATGAAAAGGAAGTTCCAACGATCGGCGCGACGCTTCTCGATGTCGGTCTGCGAACGATCACCGCTGACTTTGCCATAGTCTTTTCCAGTCAAGCCAAACGACTTATCGAATTTCTTGAAGAGCTCGTAAAGAGTGAACTGCGATGGTGACTTGTAAGGGTTGTAATGCTTGAGAAGCGCGAGACCCATCATCATATTCGACATCCACTTACCACGCGCAGCGTCGGTAATCTTCTGCATGTCCTTCACCAGGCCGGGAATATTCAAAAATTCCGGCACTGGACGCATCTCGCGGGTTTCTTTGTCGACCATTACTGCCGTGCCCACTCCGCAATTCGGATGGCATCCGCACGACACCTGGCCCCATTCGGCTTGCGGTCCATGAACCAAATCGGCGAAATCTGCAAAAGCTCCCATGAGGGACAACGGGAACCAGTCGCGCGTTGGCTCAGTGATTCCAACCTGGTCCTTGACGTCATGTGCCAGGTGCGAAAGTGTGTAACGCTGCTGCAGCCTGCGCTGTGGCGTGATCTCTTCGTCGCGCCCGGTAAATGAAACCGGTTGGAAAGAAAGAAAGGCGATCTTCTTGGGGTTGTCGAGCGCGAAGCGAATAATAGAACCTACCTGATCATTGTTGATGCCGTTGACCAGCGTGGTGACGAGCACGATTTCAACTCCTGCCTCATGCAGGTTATTGATCGCTCGCATCTTCACATCGAACAAATTCCCAACTTGTCGATGGCTGTTAGCATCGTTGCCAACGCCGTCAAACTGCAGGTACACGTAACGCAGACCTGCCTCAGCAGCCTGGCGACAGAAATCTTTGCTCTTCGCGAATTCAATTCCGTTTGTCGCCGCCTGCACACTGTTATAACCAACCTTGCGCGCGTATTTTATCGACTCAATAAAGTGCGGCGAAATTGATGGCTCCCCACCGGAAAACTGCACCGACATCTGCCGACGCGGCTTAATAGAAATCGCGTTGTCGAGGATCTCCCTTATCTCTTCCATGCTCAACTCATGAACAAAGCCAACCTGGTTCGCGTCCATGAAGCACGGATCGCACATCATGTTGCAACGATTAGTAAGGTCGACAGTCAGAACCGCGCCGCGGCCATACTTTATTGTGCTGGTTCCATGGTTGTGGAGTTTCTCGTCACTATGTGCGTCGATGTCCCGGCCAGGAAACATCTTCTCAATGTGAGTTAGGAACTTGACGTCGATGGCCATCATGTCTTCGAAGTGGCCGTGGATGGGACAATCTTTTACCATCCAAACCTCACCGTCGCGCTCAATGATCTGCGCCTTAATCTCGCCAACCTTCTCATTGATTAGAATACTGACGTCTTGCTTGCCGCTGAGAATTGACTCGCGGGCCTCGATCACACAGTTGGGACAAAGCGAATCCGTCGTTCGAGGCCAACCCAACGTGGGTTTGCTCTTCTGCCACGATTTCAGCAAAGGCTTGTCAGACCACTTAGGTGTGAAGGACGGATTAGGTTTGTATTTATTAACTGACTGGATAGCGTTGTGTAGACC